>CABQQJ010000119.1 GCA_902466275.1 uncultured Veillonella sp.
GTGACCACTACTCTCATGCTCATCTGTATAATGGTTCAACAATGTAACAGGTAAATCCTTAAATGCTGTATCATAAGCTTCGATAATTTCTTTACGACGTGCCAAAAGTTTTGGGTATCTTTCAAATTGAGCTAGCCCAATAGCCGCCATGATATCCGTCATATTACATTTATAATAGGTACCTTTAATATCATATTCCCAAGCACCTGCTTTTGTTTTTGCAAGAGCATCCTTATCTTGACCATGCAAAGATAGCAATTGGAATTGCTTGTAAATAGTTTCATCATCAATACCATCTATATGACGCCATGTAGCACAACCACCTTCAGCAGTAGTAAAGTTTTTTACTGCATGAAAGGAAAAACTACTAAAATCTGCAACATTACCTGTTGATACTCCTTTATAAGATGCACCAAAGGAATGAGCACAATCAGCCACAATAGGGATATGACCTAATGCTTTTTGAATATCATTAGATGGTGTAAAGAGAGATTTCTTTTCCTCTACAATGGAACGCAAGCGATCATAATCACAAGGCACCCCCGCAATATCTACAGGGATGATTGCTTTTGTTTTTGGTGTAATAGCGCGAGCGACTGCATCGTAATCCATTTCATAAGCATCTTTCTGTGTATCAACGAGTACTAAGGTAGCACCTACATGAACTACAGGACTCGCACTAGCTGTATAAGAATAAGCACTAGTTATGACTTCGTCTCCAGGTCCAATACCCAATACGCGAAGAGACATTTCAAGCGCTGCCGTAGCAGAGTTTAAACAAACGGATTTAGGTGTACCTAACTGATGAGCTATCTTTTTTTCTAATTCTTTAGTACGAGGACCCGTCGTAATCCACCCACTTTTTAAGGCTTCAACGACTTCATTGATTTCTAACTCTGTAATATCTGGAGGAGAAAAATTAATTCTCATATAAATCACCTCAATACTTTCTGTACCATATTGATACACTTGATTTATCACATAGAATATTGATTAAAGCAGTTATATTAAGCGTCAATTACTATAGATCCTAAAAGAGAAATACCTACTTGTGAAAGCCGTTTCTTAGCTTCAATCAAATCTTTTGGACTAGCTACTTCATTTTTAACAACTAACACAACACCATCTGATTTTTCTGCCAATACAACCGCATCTGTAACAGACAATACGGGTGGTGTATCGATGATAACCACATCATATTCATCACGCACATACTCAAAAATCGCAGGTAATTTGCTAGAATCTACAATATCAGATGGATATTCAACAACTTCACCCGCCGTAAGAACATCCAAATGAGGCACTACATTACGATGAATCGTCAAATCTTCATCCATCATCACCGCATTTGTAAGGCCCTTATTTTGTACATTAAAGGCTATATGTTGTGTTGGATTACGTAGATTACCATCTACTAGAAGAACTTTATTATTATTTTTAGATAAGGCTAATGCAGTATTAGCAGCCACCTCAGAAGTGCCTTCACCACTAGTGGCTGCAGTAATACAAATAAGCTTACACTTATATTGGTTACATACATATTGAAGATTGCTACGCAATGTACGGTATGCTTCCACAAGTGGTGTATCACCACGTTCATTAGAAATTAGTCTAATCATATTAACCTCTCACTTTGCGCAACAATGCTACGATACGATTACTAGGTTCTTCATATTCCTTTTCTTCATGATTTGGAATGACACCTAAGTTTTCAATACCAAGAATCTCATTGATTTCTTGTACGGATTGAACCTTGCGATTACAGAAGAACTGACCCAATGTGTAAAGGCAACCAAGAATAAGTCCTAAAATTGCAGAGCCTAATAAAATAAGTACTTTACGAGGAGCAATAGCTTTTTCTGGCAATGTAGGAGCATCTACGATTTGAACTTCATTTGGTACCATAACCTCTGCTACCTTCGCTTCTTCTAAGCGAGTGGATAACATTTGATAGATATCTTGTGCCACATCTACATCACGTTTTGCTTGGATATAACCACGTTCTTTTTCAGGTAGTCCTTTTATAGCTTCTTCGTTTGCTTTATCTAGCTCAGCTAATGTAGATTGTTTACCTTGAGCTACTGCTAAAGCAGCTTCATTTTTAAACTTATCCGCTAGCAATCCTTGTTGTGCAGAGTTGCTTGAAGGTGCTTGTTGAGAGGCAATAGCGTTGATTTCAGCATTTAGACCACTTTTAGCTTCTTCAATTTGTTGATTAATTTCTTTCATCGCAGGATGTTCATCAGTATATTTACCAATATAAGAAGCTTTACGAGATTCTAAATCTGCTAACTGACCCTTGTAGGCTTGAACCGTAGCACTATCAGCGATGCTTTTACCTGCAGAACCTAATTGCTCATTGATACTGCCAAGTGCAGCTTGTGCCGTTTCTAAATCAAGTTGATTTTGCGCTTTTTCACGATCGATAAGTGTAATCTTATCTGTTAAGCCTTTCATTTGATCAGCTGTGGAGTATACTTTGTTATCAACTTGGAATTGTTGTAATTTCTTTTCTGCTTGTTCTAATTCAGTTTTAGCAGTTACAACGCGTTTTTGTAAGAATTCACGAGTAGCCCGTTGTTCAACATGAGAAATTTCAGCAAGGCGCTTCAAGAAGTTATCGATTAGCAATTTGTTAGCTTCTTGGGCTTGTTCAGGACTTTTCCCTGTTACACTCACTTGTAACAACTCAGTTTCCTTATATGGTTTTGTTTCGATGCGCGTTTTAACAAACTCTTCGTATGTCGGCGCATTTCCTATGCCTTCAGGATCTTCAATAGCAGCAATCACTGGTTCTACTACATTACGGCTTTTTAAGATTTCTGCATCTGTGTTCATCAATTGACGAGACATAGAGTCAGAATAGCCATTGGAGCTAGATAATACAGAATTGCTCAAACCTTGAGCTTGTTTAATGCGCAACATCGATGTAGATTGATATGTAGATGGTGCAAGAAAGGCATACGCACCACCTAAAACCATACATGCTACCGCAATATTAATAATTTTACGGCGCTTTTTAATGAGGACTCTGCCCACCTCTTTTAAATCAATAATTTGTTCCACCCATATACCCCTTTCTGTAAAAGTATACAAACAACAGGGTCTCTCCCACTTAGAATATTAACTGTACCTACCCCTCTCGATAAAGGCACAATGTATCAAAATTAAAATAGTCTTATACATATATCGGGTAATAAATGTATCATCCACGACCTATACATTATGATTTGGATCGTATGTAGGAATGATATCCTGCAACACATTAATTACATCTATATCAGTTTTACATGTATCAAAACGCTCTATTTCACGACTTAGCCATTCTTGATTAACATCTTCTAGAGCTGCTTCAAAAATTTTCTTATGCGTAGTAGTATTCGTACCTTCTCCGGCAGTTAATAGTTCTTCATATAACTTTTCACCTGGACGTAAGCCAGTAAATTCAATACGAATATCCTTATTAGGCTCAAAGCCAGAAAGGCGAATCATATTCTTAGCCAAATCGACAATTTTAACCGGTTCACCCATGTCTAAAAGAAACACTTCGCCTCCATTCCCCATGGCACCAGCTTGAAGTACTAATTGACTGGCTTCAGGAATAGTCATAAAATAACGTGTCATTTCTGGATCTGTAACGGTTACAGGGCCACCGGTTTCAATTTGTTTACGAAATAAAGGAATAACCGAACCACGGCTACCAAGTACATTACCAAAACGAACTGTTATAAACTTAGTATCATATGTATGATTCATACCAAGTACAACTTTTTCAGCAACCCGTTTTGTAGCGCCCATAACACTAGTTGGATTCACCGCTTTATCCGTGGAAATCATAACAAATCGATCTACCCCATGAGCTCCGGCTACATCCGCAACATTACGAGTACCATAAATATTATTTAATACTGCAGCAATTGGCTGTATTTCCATAAGCGGCACATGTTTATGAGCTGCTGCATGAAATACTACATCAGGATTATAGTTATTGAAAATTTGTTCTAATTGATTCTTATCGCGAATATCTGCAATGATTGGAACCAAGGTATCTTGGGGAGCAATATTGCGCAATTCTTGATGAATAAGATAAATACTATTTTCACCATGACCTAGGAGCAATAGCTTTTTAGGTTTTACACGTAAAACTTGACGACAAATTTCAGAACCAATAGAGCCCCCCGCACCAGTAACTAAAACTACTTTATCTTTAAGATATGTTTCAACCTTGGACGTATCGAGCTGAATCTCATCACGTTCCAATAAATCCTCAATTGAAACAGGATGTAAATGAGATACAAGAACTTCATCATCAAGTAATTGATACATCCCCGGTAAAATATTGATTTTACATTTTAAGGGAGAACAGATTTCCATGATTTCTTGAATAATATCTCGCTTCACGGAAGGCATGGCAATAATAATTTCTTCTACCTTATATTTAGCAACTAATG
>CABQQJ010000120.1 GCA_902466275.1 uncultured Veillonella sp.
GTCAAAAACGAGAAAGAAGCAGCTGTTACATCTCAAGACTTTGAAAAGGCTGCTAAATTACGTGATGAAGAGAAAACTCTCGTAAAAGACATTGATGATAAAAAATCTGTAGCAAAAGAAGAAAGTGAGCAAAAGTTAGTAGTTACGGAAGACGATATAGCAGCAGTCGTGGCACAATGGACGGGAATTCCAGTGGCTAAAATAGCAGACGAAGAATCCCAAACTTTACTCCATTTGGAAGAAGAGCTTCATAAACGCGTAGTAGGTCAAGATGATGCTGTTACTGCTGTAGCTAAAGCTGTGCGCCGTGCAAGGGCTGGATTAAAGGATCCGAAACGTCCTATTGGTTCATTCTTATTCTTAGGTCCCACAGGGGTTGGTAAAACTGAACTAGCAAGAGCACTTGCGTCCTCCTTGTTCGGCGATGAATCTGCTATGATTCGACTTGATATGTCAGAATATATGGAAAAGCATACTGTATCACGCTTAGTTGGTGCCCCTCCAGGCTATGTGGGCTATGAAGAAGGCGGTCAACTAACAGATGCGGTGCGTCGTAAACCATATAGTGTTATTCTTCTCGATGAAGTAGAGAAAGCACATGCAGATTTCTTTAATATCTTGTTACAAGTTCTTGATGATGGTCGTCTTACTGATAGTCAAGGTAGAACTGTAGATTTTAGAAATACAGTTATCATCATGACGAGTAACTTAGGTGCTAAAGCTTTACATAAGAACTCTTCAGAGCTTGGATTCTTAGCTCCTAAAAAATCTGAATCTTCTACAAATCAATCTAATAGTATAGATTTTAAAGAAGCTAAGAAATCTGTTATGGATGCTGTAAAACGTCATTTCAGACCTGAGTTTTTAAATCGTATTGATGAAATGATTGTATTCCGGCCATTAACTGAAGAGGACTTAAAACACATTGTCTCTATCTTGATGAGTGATGTTACAAAACGCCTTAAAGAGCGTGAGCTTCAATTAGAAATCACATCTGAGGCGATGCAATTACTCGTTAAGGAAGGTTCTGATTTTACAATGGGGGCTCGACCACTAAAACGAGCTATTCAACGATTAATTGAGGACCCTGTATCAGACCTTATTTTGAAAGGAGATGTTACAGAAGGAAAAACTATAAAAGTAGATGTCAAGGATAACGAGATCGTTGTCAGCGTATAAAAAATATAAAATATACAGTTATAACTTTCATATAAAAAATATGGGTTAAATGGTATACTATAGAATGATGATAGTTAACCATGTAGTAAAATTATGCATAAAAGGTCATGAATGGTTATCATTCATGACCTTTCTTTTCTTATTAAAATATTTTGAGGCATTATGGGAAAAGCAAAATCAGTATTCTTCTGTCAAAATTGTGGGGCTGAGTCTTCTAAGTGGATGGGCCGATGCCCACAATGTGGCGAATGGAATACATTAGTTGAAGAAATTATTAAAGAAACTAAACATAGCCGTACACCTTCCCGAGGTGTGGGAAATCAAACAACAAAACCAACAGCTTTACCAGATATTGAAATTTCATCTCTCGCTCGTGTATCTACAACCTTTGGTGAAATTGACCGTGTATTAGGTGGGGGCATAGTGCCTGGTGCTCTAATGCTTTTAGGTGGTGATCCTGGTATTGGTAAATCTACTCTGTTACTACAAGTATCCCAGAAGGTAGCCGATACAGTAGGAGCAGTTCTTTATGCATCTGGTGAAGAGTCTCAGTTACAACTTAAACTTCGAGCAGAACGACTGCATATCAATAGTGAACGGTTACAAGTTATTGCAGATACTGATCTAGATCATATATTGGAGCAAGCTGAAGCAATGACTCCTTCCTTACTAGTCATTGACTCTATACAAACTATGTATACTGGAGATATAGATGCTGCGCCAGGCAGTGTTAGTCAAGTTCGTGAATGCACATCTCGCCTACTTCGCTTCTGTAAAGAACGAAATATACCTACTGTAATCATTGGTCATGTAACAAAGGAAGGCAATATTGCAGGGCCTCGTATGTTAGAGCATATGGTAGATGTAGTGCTTTACTTTGAAGGGGAGCGTTCTTATCAATTCCGTATATTACGGTCCATTAAAAACCGTTTTGGATCTACATCAGAAACAGGCATTTTTGCTATGGTAGAGGAAGGGTTACAGGAATTGTCCAATCCGTCTGCTTCTCTTTTAGCCGAGCGTTCCGATGAAGAAAGCGGCAGTGCTGTTATGATTTACCTTGAAGGGGTTCGCCCCATCTTGGTAGAGGTACAAAGCTTGGTCGTTACTACGGCTTTTGGTATGCCTAGACGTACGGCGATTGGTTATGATCTTAACCGGTTAATCGTATTATTAGCAGTCTTAGAAAAACGCTGTGGCTTTACATTAGGTAATAAAGACGTGTATGTAAATGTTATCGGTGGTCTCAAGGTAAATGAACCTGCTTGTGATTTATCTATGGCGGTTGCCATTGTGTCAAATCTGAAAAATCGAATCGTTCCAACAGATATGGTAATTTTAGGTGAAGTAGGCTTAACTGGTAATGTTCGCAGTATTCCTCGCATTGAACAGCGTATAAATGAAGCCAAGAAATTAGGTTTTAAAAAGTTTATTATTCCTGAAGGCAACTATAAACAAATCAAGGATAATGATAGTTCTATCAAAATTAAAGGTGTCAAATCTATACAAGAGGCGATGCAACTCGTATTTTCATAATTAGGAGGTGATTTCATGATTTATCGGATTTTACGCTATGTAATAGCCATTTTAGTAGGTACAGCAGCCTACGTGGGAATGGATAGCTTAGCACCTATTATCGACCCATATTTGGTATCTCAATTTGAGTCCTTTGGGGATATGTCATTAACCATTGCACGTATTTCAGTATTGATTTTTGGTACTCTATTAGGCGTTATTATTGGGTATTTAATTTCTTCATTTATTTTAAAGCAAGGCTTAGTCATTGCTAAACGTTTAGAACGCATTCTTACTCATATTCCAAATCAAGAATTGATTGCAGGCACCATCGGTTTATTATTCGGCCTTATTATTGCAAATCTAATTGGTGTTGCATTCAATCAAGTACCTATTATAGGACCTTATATTCCTATAATTTTGAGTGCTATTTTTGGATATAGTGGACTTAAAATCATGGCTCGTAAAGGCCCCGAAATGTACAATAATTACGTACAACAATGGGGAGGAGATAGCACTAAAAAAACAAGTCGTTTTAAAATGTTTTCAACTCATAAATTAGATAAATCCTCTAGTACGCCAAAATTACTAGATACTTCAGTTATCATTGACGGTCGTATCAAAGAACTATGTGCTACGGGCTTCATTGAAGGCCCTCTTATGGTGCCACTATTTGTATTAAATGAGTTACAGGTAATTTCTGACTCTGCGGATGCTACGAAACGCAACCGTGGTCGACGTGGCCTTGATATTTTGAAGGATATGCAAGATGCCAATAAGGTAGCTATAGAAGTTGTTGAAGATGATTATGATGATCTTGTAGAGGTTGATTCAAAACTTATGCGACTTGCTTTAGATAAGCAATGGAAATTGATGACTAACGATTTTAACTTGAACAAGGTGGCTCGTGTACAAGGTATTGAAGTGCTTAACCTCAATGAATTGGCAAATGTGTTGAAACCAGCTCTTATTGCAGGTGAGTGGATTCGCGTGCAAGTCATGAAAGAAGGTAAGGAAGTACACCAAGGTGTAGCGTATCTTGATGATGGTACGATGATTGTCGTAGAGGATGGTAAGCCTTATGTTGGTCAAAATGTAGAGGTTATGGTTACATCCATATTACAAACGAGTGCAGGACGGATGATTTTTGCTCGTGTAGATGGAGGACAAAATGGGCAAGGCAATTAGTTGTATCGTTCTCGCTGCAGGTGCTGGTCGCCGTATGGGATACAAAGAAAATAAGATATTTATTCCTTTAGGGGGACATTCTATTATTCAACGTACCATACAAAATGTAGAAAAGATTGAAGGTTTAAAAGAAATTATTCTTGTTGTAGCTGAAGGCGAACAAGAATATATGTCTAACCATATTCAAGGGTTGGATTTGCATATTCCTGTAAAGATAGTATTTGGTGGAAGAGAACGTCAAGATTCTGTGGCATATGGTCTCAAAGCTGTATCAGAAGATAGTAATATTGTGCTAGTTCATGATGGAGCGCGTCCATTAGCATCAACTAAACTGTTTGATTCTGTTGTTAGGGCCGCAATAGAATATAGAGCTGCTACTGTAGGTGTCCCTGCTACGGATACGATTAAACGGGTTAATACAGAGCATACCGTAATAGAAACCTTGAAACGCAGTGAGTTATACCAAATTCAAACACCACAAGGCTTTCAAAAAGATCTATTTAAAGAGGCCCATCAAAAGGCTCATGACGAAAAATATTTAGGCACTGATGATGTGTC
>CABQQJ010000121.1 GCA_902466275.1 uncultured Veillonella sp.
TTTCTATAATAGTACAGAAATTCAACAATTACCTACTCAACCTAGTACATTAGGTGTTATCGGCGCTGGTCCTATCGGTCTTGAATTTGCAAGTCTATATGCAAAACTTGGTGCTAAGGTAACTGTATTCAACATCGAATCTAGCATCTTAAAACGCGAAGAACCTATCGTTCAAGAGCTAGCTACTGAGTACTTAACTGAACAAGGCATTACCATTCTTAATAATGTAACATTAGAATCTGTATCCAATGATGGAGACAAACCAGTTATCACCGCTAATAATCAAAACTACACTTTTGATGCTGTTCTATACGCTACAGGGCGCAAAGCCAATACAGCTAATATCGGTTTAGAACATACGGACATCGCTACTAACGAACGCGGTGCTATTGTAGTTAATGATACTTGTGAAAGCTCCGTCCCTGGTGTATACGCAGTCGGTGATGTAAACGGTGGACCTCAATTCACATATGTATCTCTTGATGACTTCCGTATCGTATTTGGCACACTTACTGGTAACAGCCAGTATACCTTAAAAGATCGTAAAAATATTCCTTATACTACCTTCTTAACACCTCCACTTTCTCGTGTAGGTCTTACAGAAGAAGATGCAATCAACCAAGGATATACGGTTAAAACGAAAGAAATGCTCGTAGCTACCATGCCTAGAGCACATGTAAACGACTATTTAAAAGGCGCCTTTAAAATTGTTGTGGATGCGAATAACGACTTAATCCTAGGCGCTACACTCTATTCTCAAGGCGCAGAAGAATTGATCAACTTAATTAAAATGGCTATGGATAATAACATTCCATATACATATTTCAAAAATCAAATCTTCACACACCCTACAATGGCAGAAAACTTAAACGACCTTTGTAATTTCTAATAGTTTAATAGCTAATACAATCACTAATTATAAAATAATAACCTAACCAAAAAGCCTTTAGACGCTAAACTAATTTAGCAACTAAAGGCTTTTGTATTTATCGATATGATAGTTTATTTATCAATGTATCAGATTATTATAGCTTTTTTAGCAGTGCCTAACTAAAACATGCTAAGACATTGTAGCAATTAATTTTTAGTAAACAATCTGCGCACTATCGTTTGTAATTTAGGGGTTAATACAATAGCAACCACAATCCCTGCGGCACTTGTAATCAAAGAGTATTGAATTTTACTAGCCGCCACGACCGCACTTTCAAGAACGAACCACCACGCAAGGAAGTAGCCAAAAGCGGTCCAAACAGCACCAATAATAAGGGCTACTAAAATACGACCAAAGGATGCAGTTGGTTTTGTAATAGAGGGTGGCAGATAGCCTGCAGTCATACCACCTACGATAAGTCCTGCAATTCCTTTAATAAAGAAAGAGAATACGATGTACTGTGTATGACCACCAAAGAGATCAAATAGTGCAGATCCAATTGCCGCACCCAAGCCTCCATATAATCCACCAAAAAGTATAGATGTTGTAAAGAGTGCAGCCGATCCTAAATGAACCATAGCGCCACCTGGTATTTCAATGCGAATTGTAGTAGCCACTGCACATAACGCGGCAATAAAACCAATATAGACAATGTCTCGAGTACTTAATTTCATAATCATGAACCTCTCTTTTAAATCAATTACTATATTCAGTATAACAAATCATAAGCCGTCTAAAAACACCATTATCGTAGAAATTAAATATCCATTTCACGTCTCAATATAAGATATAAATATATACTTAACTATATGTCTGTAGATATAATAAAGCACCTATACCCCTGTATAGGTGCTTTATAGTATTCAATTATATGTATAATCTTAAATTTTAGCTCGTTTCAAACGAAGCGAGTTACCTACGACTGTTACAGAGCTAAATGCCATCGCTGTACCCGCAATCATTGGATTTAATGCACCTATTGCGGCCAACGGAATACCGATACAGTTAAAGATCAATGCCCAGAATAAGTTTTGTTTAATATTGGTCATTGTCTTACGGCTGAGTCGTACTGCTTGTACCAAGGTATGTAAATCATTTCGTACAAGGACGATGTCGGCTGCTTCTACCGCAATATCTGTACCACTGCCAATAGCAAAACCAATATCTGCCGTAACGAGAGCAGGAGCATCATTGATACCGTCACCAACCATCCCCACTACAAGACCTTTATCTTGTAATTCTTTTACCTTACTAGCCTTGTCTTGAGGCAATACTTCAGCTATAACATGGGAGATACCCGCCTGTTTAGCAATATATTGAGCAGTTCGACGATTATCACCAGTAAGCATCCATACATCAATACCTTGAGCATGTAACTCTTTTACAACCTCGATAGTTTCTGGACGTAATTCGTCTTCTACAGCCCACAAAGCACTAACAACGCCATCTACAGCTAGAACAGATACGGAAGCACCTTGTTCTTCAAAGCGTAAAATATCTTCTTGAACCGCCGTTAAATCATAACCTAGTTCATTCATCCAACGGCTATGACCAAGTTGTACAGATACACCTTGGTAAGCACCTTGCAAGCCTTTACCCGGTACATCACCAAAGCTTTCAAGTTCAACAGCCTTCCCCTTGTAGCCATGATCTTCACCATAGTAAACCATGGCCTTTGCAATCGGATGAGATGTACCACTTTCAAGAGCCATCATAATAGACATATTTGTGCTTTCATCACCATTATAGTTTTTGAAAGCCGTTACATCGAGAACACCTTGTGTAAGAGTGCCAGTTTTATCCATAACGATGGCATCGAGTTTACCAGCTTTTTCAAGATATTCTGCACTCTTGATGAGCACACCGTGTTCCGCACCAAGGCCAGACCCAACCATGATAGATGTTGGTGTAGCAAGGCCAAGCGCACAAGGACATGCGATAACCAGTACCGCTGTTGCATTAATGAGAGCAACGTTAATAGAATCTCCCATAATG
Source organism: uncultured Veillonella sp. (assembly GCA_902466275.1). Lineage (GTDB taxonomy): Bacteria > Bacillota > Negativicutes > Veillonellales > Veillonellaceae > Veillonella. The sequence goes on from CABQQJ010000121.1 coordinate 2,927, forward strand.
AAGTACCACACAAGACCTGTCAAAACAGCAAGGCCAATAACGGTCGGTACAAAATATTGAGCCACGATATCTGCAATACGTTGAATACTAGCCTTGGAGATTTGTGCCGCTTCTACAACCTTGATAATTTGAGACAACATCGTATCGGAACCGATACGCTTGGCTTCCATGGTAAAAGCACCACTTAGGTTTATAGTAGCACCAATAACTTCAGAACCAACTTGTTTTTCTACCGGTAAGCTTTCACCGGTCAGCATAGCCTCATCTACTGTGGAATATCCCTCAGTAATCGTGCCATCAACAGGGATCTTTTCACCTGCACGAACTTGTAAAATATCACCGGCTACCACCTTAGATGTAGGGATATCAATAAATTCTCCATCACGCAACACATGAGCCGTTGCAGGTTGTAAGGCAATCAATTTTTGAAGTGCTTCGGAGGTACGCCCTTTTGCAATCTCTTCTAAGAGTTTACCAAGAAGGATAAAGGTAATGAGCCACGCAGAGGTTTCAAAATATATTCCATGAGGGCCTAATTCAGGGTGAAATTGCCAGTTATAGATACTGAATAAATAGGCTACCGTCGTGCCCATTACTACGAGCACATCCATCGTAAGCGCTCCATTTTTTACAGCGCTCCAAGCACTCTTATAGAACATGAGACCAGGACCGAACTGAGCAATAGTAGCAAGAACAAACTCTACCCATACAGGCAATGCCTGAATACCAAATCGATGTAAGGTCATATTAATCATCATCGGTACTGCCATACAAGCGGCAATAATAAGGCGTGTAATATGAGGTTTTAAGTTAACCTTTTCTATTTCTTGCTTTGTTTCGTCTGCTTCTGCAGCACCAAAACCAATATTTGTAATGGCATCAATAATCTGTTGTGAATCTATAGTAGCGCCATCTTTATATTCAACGCTCCCCTTTCGAGTTAAGAGGTTGACCTTAACAGATTCTACGCCATCAACTTTAGAAACGACATTTTCAACGCGTTTTACACAGGCTGCACAGTGCATACCTGTAATATCAAATTCTTGTTTTTTTACGCTCATATTCACAGGCCTTTCTACTCTGTAGATACATATATCTTATCTTACAACTTACTATATTATTACAAATCCGTACTATATTTTGTATCTATATACTTAAATATACGTCTAAACATCGGTCTATAAAAATGATATATACCCTATTGTAAATAAAATAGCCATAAACAGGTTCACTAAGAATGTTTAATATACTCTAAAACTTCAATATTGAACATATTTCATGAGTAACTACTCATATATCTATATTTAATGATAACATAAATTCTCATTACGTCAATATCCTACCAAATATAGAGGGTTATTTCATTTTTACAAGGGAATTAACCTCTTTTACCTATACATAGCATTCATAAATAGATTATAATAAAGTGATGATGAATAAACATAAACTTTGATTCC
>CABQQJ010000122.1 GCA_902466275.1 uncultured Veillonella sp.
GACCCATCTGGTGATACTGAAGAAGTAGCATTGGCTTGGACTTCCGGTATCGGTGGTGGCCGTGCAGGTATCTTGGAAACTAACTTCAAATCCGAAACTGAAACTGACCTCTTCGGTGAACAAGCTGTATTGTGCGGCGGTGTTACTGAATTGATCAAAACTGGTTTCGAAGTATTAACAGAAGCTGGTTATGAACCTGTAAACGCTTACTTCGAATGCTTGCATGAAATGAAATTGATCGTAGACCTTATCTACGAAGGTGGCTTCCAAAAAATGCGCCACTCCATCTCCAACACTGCTGAATACGGCGACTACCATGCAGGTCCTCGCGTAATTACTGCAGATACTAAAAAAGCTATGGAACAAATCTTGGCTGATATCCAATCTGGTAAATTCGCTGACGAATTCTTGGCTGATTCCAAAAATGGTCAAAAATTCCTTAAAGAACATCGCGAAGCAGCTGCTGTTCATCCAATCGAACCAGTTGGTGCAGAACTTCGCAACTTGATGAGCTGGTTAAAATAAGAGTATTACTTAGGTAATCTTTTGTGAGATTATATGCTTATTAAAAGCAACCCCGTAAGGGGTCGCTATTTTTTATCTTTTCTTACATTATTTTGGGCCATCTTGACGATTACATCGAAAATATTGGAATCAAATATGGTATAATAAAAAGTAATATTTGAAAGGAGTGTGGCATGGATTTTTACACATTAGCCTATGTTGAAAGTCAGGCTGTAATAGGTCAAACTTGGGACTTTATTATAATTGTAGCTGTTCTGTTAGCATTACTCATTTTGGGAGTACAAGTATTGCGAAATGGTTTTACTAGTCGCTATCGTGACCTGATGATTATATTGTCTTTAATCGTAGTGTTCTTCTTAGGGCTTGAATACCAAGAGTATAATCGGATGAAAACCTATTCTGAGGACTCCTCTCGTATGGCTCAATTTTTACATTCTTTTAGTTCAGATCGTTCCGTACCGAGCGACCAATTGGCGGTTAACTCCTTAAAGATTCGTAATGGTATGATTTTAAAAGTAAGTGATGCTTACTATGAGGTTCAATTTAATCCAGAATTTTCAACCTATACTATTACACGTGTTTATAAGGTAAGCCCTATAGATCGAATTCACGATAAAGAGGATGCATTACAATAAGGAGGACCACATATGACAGAAGCTATGGCCGTCTATGGGATGGTCTTTGCAAAACTCGCCATCGGTCTCTTGGCGATTATTTTACAAATCAATTTAATGGGTAAGGGCAATTTAGCCCCAACCTCTGCCTTAGATCAACTGCAAAACTACGTACTTGGTGGTATTATCGGTGCCATTATTTACAATGATCAAATTGGTATTTTACAATTTATGTTAGTCCTTATTTTATGGACTATCCTCGTAATGACTCTTAAGTTTTTAAAAGGGAATCTTCGTATTTTTAAAGCAATTCTTGATGGTCATCCAGTTATAGTAATCGAAAAAGGTCATATTCTAACAGAAGAATGTATGCGTTATGGTATACAAGCGGCTGAACTTAAATTAAAACTTCGTGCTGCCGGTGTTCAATATGTTACGGATGTTAAGCGTGCCGTATTGGAGCAAAACGGTCAGCTCAACGTGGTTCAATTCGGTGAAGATAATATCCGATTTGATCTTATCGATGATGGTCAAATTAATCAGTTTACCCTCGATGTAATTGAAAAAGATAGAGAGTGGCTTGAACAAGAGGTACAAGCTCAAGGGTATTCTATTAAGGACGTATATATTGCGGAATACAATGGGGGCAAGGTTGTTATTTACCCATATGAACGTAAAAAACGTTCTAAATTTTAAACAGAGAAAGGAAACTAGTGAATCGTAAAGATTTAATTGATCGATTACAAGAATTATATAAAGATGAAGATAGTCGGGTAACAGTAAATCCTCATGCAGGGCAAAAGGTGGCCATCGTCTATCCAAATACATACTTCGTGGGCATGAGTAATCTTGGACTTCATATCATTTATGAGGAAATCAATTTGCGAAATGATAGCGTTTGCGAACGGATTTTCTTGCCTGAGAAAAAGGAATTAGAAGCTTACGATAAGACTAAGACTCCCCTTATGAGCGTTGAAACACAACGGCCTATGCATCAATTTGATGTGGTGGCCTTTGACGTGACCTTTGAAATGGACTATTTTCACATTCCATTAATGCTACGACATGGGCGTGTGCCTGTTATGAGCGAAGATCGAACTGGCTTTGATCCTATCGTCATTGCCGGAGGACCGTGTGCGACATTTAATCCTGAACCCTTTGCGGATTTTATTGATGCTTTCATCATCGGTGAAGGGGAAGGCATCGTAAGTCGTGTACTAGATATCATTCGAGATGGAAAAATGGAAGGCTTGGATCGCCATACTATTTTACGTCAATTAGCGGATATATCGGGCGTGTATGTACCATCCTTATATGTGCCGATTTACAGTGAAGACGGTGAATTTAAAGGCTATGATATTGCAGAGGGCGTGCCTAAAACGATTAAACGGCACTTTGAAATGCTCACTAGCGGTGGTGAAACGGTAGTGGCTACGAACTATACTGAATTTGGTGCTATGTATATCATTGAAGTAGCCCGTGGGTGCGGTCGTCATTGTCGCTTCTGTATGGCTGGGTATTGCTTCCGCGTACCTCGTGTACGTCCTTTAGACATTTTGAAAGAAGGCGTAGAACGCGCAGAAAAGCTAGGTAAAAAGGTAGGCCTCATGGGCGCTGCTATCTCGGATTATCCTGAGGTAGACGAACTCGTTAATTATATTCGCTCTAAAGATATGCGTTACTCTTGTGCATCCTTGCGTGCTGACTCGTTAACACAAGCCGTGGTGGATGGACTAGCGGATAGTGGACAAAAGACGATTACCATTGCGCCAGAAACGGGCAGTGAACGTTTGCGTCGGGTCATTAACAAGGGAATCAGTGAAGAGCATTTACAAAATGCAGCCACCTTATCTGCGAAGTCAGGTATTCAGCATATGCGCTTGTATATTATGATTGGGTTGCCAACGGAAACCGATGAGGACATTGAGGCTATTGTAGGACTTGCGGAAAGAACACAGGCTCATATGGAAAAAGTAGGCTGTAAAGGTCGTTTAACGCTCAGTATTAATCCGTTTATTCCTAAACCTTTTACACCGTTCCAATGGATGGCCATGGATAACCAAAAAGTGGTGGAGAAAAAGTTACAATACATAAAGAAAGCATTGCAAAAGAATCGCCGCATCGAGGTTCTCGTAGAGTCGCCTAAAGAGGCGTATATTCAAGGCGTTCTTGCTCGTGGGGATCGTCGCTTAGGCGCTGTTATTGCAGCATGTGCAGCCGATCGAGGCAGTAAATCTTTTAAGTCCGAAATGAAGGCTGCTGGCCTGGATATGGATAATATGAATTATCGTGAACGCAGTTTTGATGAATTCTTGCCGTGGAGCCATTTAGACATGGGCATGCAGGAGGGGTATCTTGAAATGGAATGGCAACGATCCCTCGATGAAGCATATACCCCTCCATGTGCAGCAGGTTGTAAACGCTGTGGCGTTTGTAAATAGGAGGAACAGATGAATCAATCTGTAAAACGTATAGATGTGAAAGGCCCTCATGGAACATGGTCTTATGAGGCGCCAAGCTGGGTTGATCGATTTCCTATTGTAATGGGCGATACTTATCGTCATGGTGGCGTATCTAAAGCCCCTTATGAATCATTAAACCTAGCGTTTCATGTAGGGGATGAAGCTCAAAGCGTACGAGAAAATCGAGCTATTATTGTGAAATATTTAGGTGTTGAACCAAACCGTATTTCTTGTGGCAATCAAGTCCATGGTTTAAAGGCTGTAGAAATCACAGAAGACCTTGTTGGGGCAGGTGCTTTTGGAGAAGATACCGCTATCGATGATTGTGATGCGGTATTTACAAATCTACCGCATGTGCCATTATTTCTGTTCACAGCAGACTGCGTTGGCGTAGGTATTTACGATGCTAAACATCATGCGATTGCTACGGCGCATGCAGGTTGGCGTGGTGCCATTGGCCGTTTACCAGTCCTTACCATTGAGGCCATGAAAGAGGCGTATGGGACCGAGTTCAAAGATTGCTATATATATCTTGGGCCTAGTATTGGACCTGAGTCTTTTGAAGTAGATGTAGAACTAGGTAAACGCTTTGAATTGGCTTGGAGAGATATGACAGACCGAGATTCATCTGATGTTGTCAATTATTCTGCTGATAAATTGGACAAGGCTTATATCAATTTATGGAACTTTATTGGTGAGGATCTCGTTGTAAATGGCGTTCCTCCAGAGAACATTACAATTGGTGGTACCGATAGTGTAAGTGAAATAGACTGT
>CABQQJ010000123.1 GCA_902466275.1 uncultured Veillonella sp.
GCTATGACAGAGGTAGATGTGGCGAAGTATACCTTTGATGGGGCGACGAAGCCAATGCATTATGTGAATGATACGCGTAAGTTCCCACTTAATCGTAATAACACTATTATGTATGATATAGCGGATGCTATGTTTGTATCTGTATATCAGCAGCATTTTGATGATATTGTGGCCCAATGAGGTGGATGATGAAACGCATATATTTACTTTCACTATGGTTACTAAGCTGCCTCGTGTTGCCAATGCAAATCCAAGCCGTATCACAAGCTGACTTATTAAACGCAGAACGATTTGAACACATCGATTCGAGTGCTGACTCTGGAAGAGGAGATGGAAAATATTTGGATCTTTCATCTGTTAAGTCTGTAACGGCGCCGAATGGCCATCGTCGTATTGAAGCCGTCATTTATGTTTCCATGCCTGCTGCGAATATGATTCAAGGACTTTCAGTACAATACGATTACCAAATGGATCGTTCTTTGCGCCATTTGATTAATGATCATGATAGAAGTTTAAAACAAGGTGATAAGACCCCATATATCTCTATTTGGCGTGCAAAGCAAGGAAGTTCAGGAATTACAGGGACCGTTAATGATGGCGGTACCTATTACAATAATGGACAAATTCGCCAACAACGTATATATGCAGAAAATCTAAAAGCTATGATTCTACCTGCTGAATTTGGTGATGAAAAATATAAATTGCCTAATTTGATCTATAAAAAGATCTTTGGACTATCTTATGATGATGAGTTGTAATATTTATGTATGGCACTAGAGTGGTTAAAACAGTGAATAAACATAGATTAAAGATAAAACTTGTTTTTGGACTCCTAATAAAGCTTGTGCTTTTACTTATTTGGGGAATCTCTATTTGGGCTTTCTATACATTGCTCTATGATCGATATGTATTAGAAGCATATCCATTAAGGGATTATTTGCCAGTATTGATATTTACCTTCGGGAATATTTGGGTTTTACCGTGGCTTATTTTGTGGCATGAGAAACTATATCCAGCGTTTGATAAACCAAAAATTTATTATAGAGTGAAAGCTTGGTACTTTTCTTTGAAAGACCAATCTTTAGTGGGGACATTTATCTTTTATAGTATAGATTTTGTTATAAAGCTAGGGATATTAATGTATGGCACTATTATTGTTTTAGCTATTGTTATTTTTGTGTTTCTTACCTGGCTCCGATTCTGATTATTATTGGACTGATATTTCATTAGCTTTTGAAAGCTCCTAAATACGCATATTAGATTTCTGATATATTTTTAACTTATTTACATAATGTAAAAGCCAAGCTATTCATAGTTAGGAATAACTTGGCTTTTATTAGTTTATTCGTATATTTATATAATATAATGCTTATTGTATCGTATATTAGTTCGTTCTATAATAGACTTAGGATAGTTGGACGAGGTTGGGCCTCTCTTCGTTTTTGAAGGGAGGGATAAGTCTATGAGTGATTATGAAATAATCATGCTCCTCTTACAAGTACTGGCTATTGTCATTGCTTTTGGAGCCTTAGTAGCCCTTATTTGCCTTACAAAAAGCAAATAGCCCTCCGTTACCGCATGGTAGCTAAGTAAACAGAAAGGCCATTTCCTAAGTATTTTGATTTTCGAGATGCGCCTGACGTTTCGACTCGTCTGACTATCTACTTATATTATAGGGATAAAGATTTATATCGTCAAATTGAGATAAACCTTATAAATATCAATCTTATAAATATCAATTAGAAGTAACTCCTATATACTAAATTATAAAATTATTAATAATAGGCACAGCCTTGTTTACATAGTATACTTATGCTAATAAGGTTGTGCTTATTTATGTTGTAATGTGAGAGAAAAAAGAGAGGGTTTTATGTTACGTAAAAGTTTGATTATCATGGCTGTACTAGCTGCTTTCACCATGAATGTAAGCGCTGTACAGATAGAAGTGCCAGCAGGACAGCCACCTATACCAGGGGCAGATGCGAATATCCCTGCCAATGCCTATGAAAACTATCGGGCCGGTAGCTTGAGCAATGTAGGAGCTAGTGATGTTATAAAATTACATTCTGAATCTAAAAAACGCATGGACATGTATGTAACTGACTGGGGACTAACACGAGATGAAGTCAATCAGATAGCAATCGATTCGGAGAAGTTGATGGACTTACTTGTTAATGAGTCTGCAGTTGTGTTGTTGCATGATGAGCGTAATAACATTCGGGCATCTGTTCCTGGACTACTATTAGCAAGTAAGTATTACCCAAAACGCAGTGATGGTGAACGTTTATCTATTGTAAGAGAGAATTCCATATTTTTTGCGATTGGTACAAAACAGAATTATGATGATGCATTAGGCAAATTAAAATCAGAGCGAAAAGGGGAGTTTACATATCCGGGTATCACACATGGTAAATGGGCTATTGAAACTGAGTCTTTCGGTGAGAATACGCCTGCTATGGTTGCTGTAGTTGGTTTATTTAATCAACCGAATCAAGAATATATGGTAGGTCTTAGCTACAAAAATCAGCCTGTTACCGGCAAGCTCGAGCACGTTATGAGTAATTATGTAATTCCGTCGATTCGATCGTTAGATGACATGGATCATTATAGTGAAAGTATTCAATGGGATAATTTCACATATCGTATTCCTAAAGGGCTCAAACTAATAGCACAGAAATCGTTAAAGGACTCTGCCGAAATGAGAGACTATCGTGGATCAGGTATCCGACTTATTGTAGCTAAGAAACCTGTAAAAGTAGATGATAAATATATCTATTCATTTATTGACGAGATTTCGGAAATAAAGCCAGAAAGTCAAATCATAGGTGATGCACCTATTCAATCAGCATCTGTTTGGAATAATGGCGTTCCTAGTCTTTTAGTAGATAACTATCAACCAGGAAAAACGTCTTTAATGCATCGATTCTTACGTGATGACAAGAATGTATATATAATGAGCTTAGTTTATATTGATGGGGCTACGCCATATTCTCATATTCAGCTGCGTAATACGGTAGAATATTCTGATTTTGCAAATGTTGAGACACTGCGGAATAAAGTAATCCGTATGCAAAGTAAAGATAAAATGTAATTCAGTTGTTTATAAGATCGTTCAGGAGAGAGAACATGAAAAGAAAATACATGATTACGGGGCTTGTTATCGGCCTGCAATTGGTAAGTGGTTATAGTTATGTGACAGATGCAAGTTGGTTGAGCAAAACGTGGGATCGCCTTGAAACAAATGCAGCGAAACAGTCTTACGATTGGCCGAAAGCTGAGCAGTATACTCATTATGCGGGAGGACAACTTGTAGGTGCTAACTTACCAGACGAGGATATGATGGTTCTTGGTGTTTCATTAGGTAATACCTTTGATAGTGTGAAAGCAAGTTTGGGGCAGCCTACTAAAGAAACTAGTAGAGGACTCACCTATGGTGGTGTTACCTTTGGGAGTTTTAAAATGGATGGTGTAGAGTCAGTTGTTACCTATATGATGATCGAGAATCGTGATGCCACAACACATAGAGGCATTGCCGTAGGCGACTCCATGCGAAAAGTCCTTAATGTATACGGTAGACCTGATTTAGTAGACTCTAATAATCGATGGTTTTATGGGAAATATCGCTATCGTACGGATATGATGCATGGCATACAATTTGAACAAAAAGGCGATAAAGTCAGTAAGATTTTGATTTATAAATGATTATATTTTTACCATATCTATGAAAAAAGCCGAGCTTTTAATTCATAGAATTAGCTCGGCTTTTATTACTGTATTCATATATTTGTATAATATAATGCTTATTGTATCGCATATTAGTTCGTTCTATAATAGACTTAGGATAGTTAGGCGAGGTTGGGCCTCTCTTCGTTTTTGAAGGGAGGGTTGCTTATGAGTGGTTATAAAATCATTATGATTATCCTTGGGATTTTATCAGTCATGATATCCTTTGGAGCACTTGTGGCGCTTATTTGTCTAGAAATAGCAAAATAGCCCTTCGTTTCTTCGGAAATTAGATAAAACGAAAAGGCCATTTCTACATATTATTAAGTTTGTGAGATGAGCCTGACGTCACTACTCGTCTGACTATCTATCTATATTATAGTAAGGTTATGATATATCGTCAAATTGTGATGAATGTGTGTATGGCACATAATTTAAGGATATCGTTATAAAATAAGAAAAACTCCTATTGGTGTAACCGATAGGAGTTTTTTCTTAGAGAACTCTTTTAGAACGTTCTCTTACATTATTCTTTTAAGTTATTCTTTTAAATCATCAGGTATAGCCGGTGGAGCCGGTGGTTTACCCATAGATCTTTCAATGAACACCAC
>CABQQJ010000124.1 GCA_902466275.1 uncultured Veillonella sp.
CGCTTTCTGCGTATTCCATTGTCTCCGTGAAAGCGTTGCCATAATGCACCACTCATAACAGCAGTCTCACCAAATTTAGACTCTAAGGAATCTAACACGCTAGCAAGCTTATCCTCTGTTTCATCCTGTGAGGATTCAAAGAGACTATCCTGCATAGGAACCTCCTCATCAAGACCACTCACAGTGAGACCTAATAGTCGTATAGGGCCAGGCGGATCCATACAGGTAAGCCCTTTAGAACTACTACATTTAAAATTCGTAAACTTTACCTTTGTAGTGGCCCCTAAGGGTTCCGTATCTTTCTTAGCCTCTTTAGGCCGCTTACTCGTCTTATTCTGCATCAATTTATTCCACAGGATCAATGCTGTTTCGAAAAATACATGCTCCTGGTCTGATGGTGTATCTAGCCGCTTCTGCCGTGATACGGTGGTAAAATCATCATACCGAACCTTGATAGATACAGTATGTCCATGAAGGTTACGCCTCCGAAGCCGTTTCGATAGACGGTTCGCAAAGTACCTAAACTCTAATTCAATAGCACGGCCCTCTGTGAGGTCTTCTTCATAGGTTTCCTCCGCTCCAATTGATTGTATCTTGCGATCTGTTTCAACAGGTCTATCATCGATACCATTCGCCAGTTCCCATATGCGTTTTGCCTGATTCCCCACGAGAGGAATTAAACTGCTTTCATCAGGCAAAGACTGAATATGACGCATCAGGTGAAAGCCACCAGCTTTCAAAATTTTCTCTGTCCGAGGACCAACACCCCAAATACGTTTAATAGGCAAAGGAGCCAACACCTCTTTTTCACGACCGTATGGGATGACCACAAGACCATCTGGCTTATCTAAATCAGAGGCTAATTTAGCAAGAAATTTATTGGGTGCTAAGCCTGCAGAGATAATAAGTCCTGTTTTCTCGAATACACGATCTTTAATGGCTCGCCCTAGCGCTTTAGGGCCGCTATACATGGTGGACATGCCGCTCACTTCAAGAAAAGCTTCATCAATAGATAGAGGCTCAATATAAGGGGTGAATTCTTTCATGATGGAAAAAATTTGGTTCGACACTTCTTTATATCGATCCATCCGAGGATATACATAGATGCCATCAGGACAGAGTTTCTTAGCCCGAGATATGGGCATGGCAGAGTGAACGCCAAATTTACGAGCCTCATAGGAGCAGGTAGCAACGACGCCACGTGAAGAAAGACCACCCACAATAACGGGGTGGCCTTTATATTCTGGATGATCCAGTTGTTCGATGGACGCGAAGAATGCATCCATATCAACATGCATAATCCATCGTCTCATTGTTACGCTTCTTTTTCGTGCTCAGAAATGCGGCAGTATTTAATCTGCGCACAAATGCACTCATCTTTAGTTTTATATAATTGAGGGAGAATATCTAAAATATCTGCAAATGTAGCTTCATTAATGGAGTAACGCGTCCATAAACCATTACGTTGAGAGTTAACTACACCTGCATCAATTAAGATTTTCATGTGGTAGCTCAACGTAGATTGAGACAAATTGAAGCTAGCTAAAATATCAGCTGCACATAATTCATTGCAAGACAACATATCGATGATGTGTAATCTTGTTTCATCGCTTAATGCCTTAAAAATCGTCGCTAAACGTTCGTAAGAAACTTCAACCATATCTTTAACTCCTCAGATCCTTATCAAAAAATATCAATCTACTTCTTGGTACTATTATATACTATTTCTTAATGTAAATCTATTTTTTTCTTTATATTTGTATCTTAATAATTTATTATGAATACCAATTTCACTTAGACGAGTGATTTTTACCACATTATAAACTCATTTAAGTACGTTATATGTCGTATATTATGAATATTTTAAATAAATTTTCATCTCATAGATTTATTTAGTTATACATCAAATTGTATATATAAAGATTTTACGCAATTTTCTTCTTTAGGATTTTCGATATACACATTTTTTGATAACCTTATAGCATACTTCGATATACCGCACCATATTAGCAACCGAAAGGATTAGATATAAAGTCTACTTTTTTGGTGGTCTAAATCATTTCATAACAAAAGGCTCCTCATAGAGGAGCCTTATTTGTATAATTCTATAAACCGATTGCATAGCAGTAAAATTTTAGAAATTATACTACTAAATCGACACCATCGAATGCAATCATTTGTATTATATCAAATTAGTATAGCTTAGAATACATTTACTAAATCGATAGTTTGGTTGCGGTTAGGGCCAACGGATACGATACCCAAAGGTACGCCTGTTACTTCTGCAATACGTTCTACATATTTGCGAGCATTTTCAGGAAGATCTTCGTATTTACGGATACCAGAGATATCTGTTTCCCAACCTGGCAATGTTTCGTAAACTGCTTCGCATGCTTCAAGATCTTTCAAGTTAGCTGGGAAGCCTTCTACGTCTTTACCATTCAATTTGTAACCTACGCAGATTTTCAATTCTTTGAAGGAATCAAGGATATCCAAGCGTGTAATAGCGAGGTAATCTAAGCTGTTAAGACCTGCAGCATATTTTACAACCATAAGGTCTAACCAACCGCAACGACGAGGACGACCAGTTACAGTACCGAACTCATGACCAAGTTTGCGAAGGTTTTCGCCAGTTTCGTCAACAAGCTCTGTAGGGAATGGGCCTGCACCAACGCGTGTTGCGTACGCTTTTACAACACCGAAGATATTTTTCAAGTAGTTAGGACCCACACCAGCGCCTGTGGAAGCACCACCTGCAATTGGATGAGAAGATGTTACAAATGGATATGTACCATGATCAAGGTCAAGCATAGTAGCTTGAGCACCTTCGAACAATACTTTTTTATCCTCTTGAACTGCTTTTAAAACAGCAATGTTAGTATCTGTTACATATGGTTTCAATGCTTCAGCGTATTTGATGTAGTCAGCTAAGATTTCATCATAGTTAACGCCTTCTGCTTCGTATACTTTAGTAAGGATTTTATTTTTGAATTCTACGTTGTACGCCAATTTTTCTTTGAATGTTTCAAGATCGTACAAATCGCACATACGAATACCAACACGATTGATTTTATCCGCATAGCAAGGACCGATACCATTTTTAGTAGTACCGATTTTAGCATCCCCTTTAGATGCTTCTTCCGCAGTATCTAGAGCGATATGGTATGGCATAATGACATGTGCACGGTCAGAAACTTGAAGGGATTTAGCAGATCTGCCTTGCTTTTCAAGACCTTCAATTTCTTGTAGCAGAACTTTAGGGTCGATAACAACACCAGTACCCACGATATTTTGTTTGTTATCGTATAAGATACCACTTGGTAAAAGGCGAAGTGCAAACGCTTTATCATCAACTACAACAGTATGACCCGCGTTATTACCACCTTGACTGCGCACCACAACATCCGCACGTTCTGCGATCCAGTCAACAATTTTACCTTTCCCCTCGTCACCCCATTGAGTGCCGATAACCATACTAGTTGCCATATCTATATCCTCCATATGAAAGTCTAAATAATTCAATATCATTATACAACAATGTTCGGATTCTGTGAAAGTATTTATACAAATTCAATCTTTAGTTTCTTCCCAAACGCATGGGCTATCTTCTGCAATGTTTTCAAAGATGGATTTCCATTGCCATTTTCAATCTTGCTAATATCAGACTGTGTAATACCTGTTAACTCAGATAATTGCATTTGCGTCATATGTGCTGCTAATCGCGCCTCAACTATATTCTGAATAATTTGGTATTCATCATCTAAAGCATCCCACTCTTTTTTAAACTTCGGATTTTTTAATTGCTTTTCTAAATATTGATCTAACGTTTCCATATTATCTATACCTCTCAATATAATCCTTTTTATACTTAACAGCCAATGTAATTGCATCCTTAGGCGTTTTCATAGATTTTTTAACAAAACCATTCGTCAAAACAATGCATTTTCCCACAAAAAAGAAATATAATATCCTAGAAATATTTGAACCTTGTTTTGTACGCAACTCATAAATGCCCTCTTCTAAATATTTAGACTGAGGCTCTCTCAAACGATTGCCATATAATTCAAGTATCTTTAGATCTCGAATTGTTTTAGCTCGCTGCTTATCTGAAAGTTCATTTAAGAATACTTTTGCTGGTTTATCTCCACTTAGGGTTTCATAAAAAACAACAGAAAACGTATCCATCATATTCCTCCTAATACTAGAAGAAATCTTTACATAAATTATATGTTAAAACATATATTCAGTAAAGATACAGAGATATAGAAATTTAAAGTCTTACTATATCCAATATAAATATCTAGACCCTTAAAGT
>CABQQJ010000125.1 GCA_902466275.1 uncultured Veillonella sp.
TAGTAATGTATTACTCCATTAACCTAAGCCTAGCGAAAGAAGTTTAGCACGCTCTATTACTGCTATAAATGCAGGTGGTATCATAGAAGCATCTAAAAATTGACTAATACGTCGCCCTACAATTACTCCTTTATTAGCAAAGAACCAAGAGAAGTAATAGATATGTAAATCATCTAACTTACGATCCGAAATATTCGGTAAACAACGTTGTACAATTTGACTTTTAGTAATACCTAATTTAGCATAACCACGCCGTGCCATATCCTTTGTTACCATTGGACGAGCGTCATCAATAATGTCCTTGATGATGGCATCCATTATGGAACGCTTGTGCATCGCAAGTAGATACGATACAAAATCCATTTCAAAACAAATTTCCTCCGTATAGAATATATTGCTATGTGCTTTTGCATATTTTCCCTCTACATCGCGATCATAGAGAGCTACTGTAGGAATAGAGAATCTATTAAACAATTTTTGCAATTTACTGATAGAGGACTCGCCCCGAGCGTTGATAAGACAGATTCCAAAATAGTCAAAGTCCACGCCTAATTTTTTACCAAAGCCTGTAAAGCTACCGTACTCAGTCTCCCCTTCTACGATGATAATACACCGAGCGTATAGAGCCTCTTTTGCCTCAGGAAAATGCATAATCAAGTGTTTCTCTACCTCTTTAGGAAAATTGAAAGTAACTCCACACGCTGCACAGACCATATTATTTTCATCCCGATAAAGGCGAATAATGTGCCGATAATCATCAACAAGCGCATCTGTACTATGTGTAACTACAAAAAGTTGTCCTAACAATCCATCAATTTTAAATACATCTCGCAACAACGCTAAAAACTCTTCATTTTCATTAGTTGCAATTTGACGGTAATAATTGAGCACAGCCCGTTGCAAATACGGACTTAAATGTAGCTCAGGCTCATCCACACTTATAAAGATTGGTAAAAACTTGTGTCCCTTTGCATCATATACAAGTAAAGATTCTAAATTTGTAGTTGCACTACTCACTTTCATATAAATTTGAGCCAAAATCTTGAGAGCCACAGCCATAATCAATCGTACATTATCAGCAGAATACTTACGTTCCATAGCGGAGGATGTAGACAATACCTCTACAAGATGTTGAATATTGAGCATACAGTAAGGATCTAAATCCTTACGTAAACTAACAATTTCACGCTGAAAATCATCAGTAGGCATTTCTAATCGAGACACATAAGCTTGTAATAGCTGTCCTAATTCTACATATATAGAGGACGGTATAGAAAACAGTTCCTGCTCTGAGGTATCGCGATGACACACATATAAAGCATGACGAATCATAGACAACGGCATAGGCTCAATCCCTGCATCAGTGACTCTGTATAATCGTGGATATACCTCTTGTACAACTTGTTCAAGTCGTAAACGGTAGGTAGGTCCCTCATCAGCAGTATACATGCTTTTATAATTTAACTCACCTAGAGATATTTCAAAATCAATGCGAATAGGCTTATTTACATCCGTAAAATCACTTTCAATAAAACCATGGCACTCCATGATAATTTCTAAGAGATCTAAAAAATTAGACTTACCTACCGCATTCTCACCGACAAAATAATTAATATCATTGTGAAAGCTTAGCGTTACATCGGCTAAGTTCCTATAGTTTTCAATATGCATCCATTTTATATACATAGCTCCTCCGTCTGTAGCTACTTTCAAAATGAAAAAGCTCTAGTATATTTCATTACAATAAATCACTAACTAATACCCCTGTATTTTATCTTTTATGTAAAAAGGTGCCAATCACGAATGTGATCAGCACCCCCACTGTCATACAACGTTTGATATTGTATATATTCGACATTTATTTAATTTTATCCTCTATAACCTTGCCCTCTCTTAATGGACCACTCTGTTCTTTAAGACGCGCCAACATGACAGAGGATATAAACATAGCAATACCAGCCCCTACTGTTGCTATGGATAAGCTTTCACCAAAGATTAAGAACCCATAGAAGGAACTAATAAATACGCCAACGTATTGCAAGAATTGAGCCACTACAGCATTGGTCGTAACAAAGGCTCCGGTCAAGAAAAACTGAGCCACTACACTAATACCACCGATAGCGAAGATAATGAGCCAATCTGTACCTTGAGGCATAACGAGCTGTTCTGTAGTGACGAGGCCCGCAATCATACCAGTAATCATAAAATAGGCCATGATTTCAAAATTACTATGTTGTCCGCGTTTACTAATAGTTCGTATCGTCGTATAGGCCGCTGCAGCTAAAGCAGCACCTAAAATTGCTACCAATGCATACCAAGAAAATGATTCATAACTAAAAGGATTTACCATTACTAAGACAGCAATCAAAATGACTCCAAGCCATTTGCCAGCCCCTTTAGGTATCGATTCCTTCAGAAACAGAGCACTAAAGATAAAAACAAATATTCCTGTCGTCTGAAATAGAATTGTTGCATCAGATAATTTTATGTGTACCAATGCTATGAAATTACATACCATACCAAAACCGCCGTATAAGCCACGCATGACGAGGAGCCCCCGATCCTCTTTTGAAAAACGGATGCCCTTCACATACATAATAATGAGCACCGCAATAGTCCCAAAGAACCCACGGGCAAAAGCGATCTCTCCAGGTGGAATATTTGTCCCTAACAGTTTTACGAATACATTCATCGTACTAAATAAAAGTGCGGATAACAATGCATATATAAGGCCCTTTTTAGCCATAGCCCCTCCTATAATTATATTTCTCTATATAATTATAAACCCATATTTCTATAAATAATGAATACATCAATACATACTAACAAAATTCCA
Organism: uncultured Veillonella sp.; assembly: GCA_902466275.1. Classification (GTDB taxonomy): domain Bacteria; phylum Bacillota; class Negativicutes; order Veillonellales; family Veillonellaceae; genus Veillonella. The sequence goes on from CABQQJ010000125.1 coordinate 2,837, forward strand.
TATCATATGATGAATGTTAATTTAATGAGAAAATGAATTTAATTGGTTAATCAATAAAAAATGATTACTCAATAAAAAACATATAGATATGCCGCCCTTCTAATGAAAGGCGGCATTGTATTATTTAGAGAATGTATCTACAAAGTCTAAGATTTCTTGTTTCATATTCTCTTTGTCGATTGCTTTTGTAAAGCGCAATGATTTGGATTGTAAGGCTTCCAATTGTTTAGGGAAGGCAACACCCGTTACAGCAGAGATATTATCTAAGCTTTCATAAGGAGTCTCGCCCACCTTGATATCCAATGCCTCACAGATTGGTGTAGGAAATTTAAACGGATGTGCAGTAGATGCAATTACAGTATGACGAGCACCATCTTCAGGATGTTTTTCCAATTCCTTCATGTACGCACCCATAGCAACCGCCGTATGAGGGTCCATTACATAACCATAGGAGTTGTACACTTGTTCAATGATGGCTTTTGTTTCTTCATCATCAACGTAGGCACCTGCGAAATTAGCTTTAACACGACAGAACTCTTCTTCGTTGACAGTCAATTTACCGGTTGCTTTAAGATCTTTCATCCAACCAGCGGTACGTTCACTATCTTCACCAGAAATATAGTACAAGAAGCGTTCAAAGTTAGAGGATTCAAGAATATCCATGGACGGAGAAATCGTTGTATAGAATGGGCGGTTCATATCGTATGTGCCAGTTTCAAAGAAATCAGTAAGCACATTGTTTTGGTTGGATGCACAAATCAATTTACCAATAGGAATACCCATTTTTTTAGCATAGTAAGCAGCCAAGATATTACCGAAGTTACCTGTTGGAACTACAACGTTGAAAGCTTCGTCTTCATGGATTGCACCTTGTGCAACCAGTTCAGCATAGGCATTTACATAGTACACTACTTGAGGTGCTAAGCGGCCGATGTTAATGGAGTTCGCACTAGAGAACATAACACCTTTTGCAGCAACCTCTTCTGCTGTAACCTTATCAACGAATAAGCGTTTCAAGAATTGTTGAGCATCGTCAAAGTTACCATGAATGGCTGTGACATTGACATTCGCCCCTTCTTGTTTTTGCATTTGTTCCGCTTGCATAGGACTAACGCCATCAGTTGGGTAGAATACCTGAATATGAGTACCAGGTACATCTTTAAAGCCTTCAAGAGCCGCTTTACCAGTATCACCAGATGTAGCCGTTAAGATAAGAACCTCTTTTTTCTCACCTTCCGCCTCTTTAGCAGCTACTAAAAGGTATGGGAATAAAGATAACGCCATATCTTTGAAAGCTTGTGTACGGCCATGGAATAATTCTAGGACAGAAACCTTTTCTAATAAGGAATGTAACGGTGCAATATCACGAGTGCTGAAATTAGCATCACTGTATGCAGAGTTGATCATTTCTTTTAAATGAGCTTCTGAGAAACATGGGAACAACTTGGATAATACAACAGCTGC
>CABQQJ010000126.1 GCA_902466275.1 uncultured Veillonella sp.
CAACGAACCAGTTTACACTTGGGTCGCCCCACATATCAACACGCGCATTATTCAATGTTGCAATATTTGTAAGTACTACAGAAGAACCATCTGTTTGAACAGCACGACCTTCGAAGAATGCTTCATAATCATCAAAGAATGCAGCCATTGGGATTTTTTCATCTGTATCATTACCAGCTAAGTCGATACCTACTAAAGATACGAATTTAATTTCTGGATGCTGTTCTAATAATGCGAGTACACCTTCTTTACCGTATTGGCCTGCAGGAATATAATACAATAATTCATGATTAGTAGTAGCCATATCTGTTCCTCCTAAAATAAAAAGACTCCAACAAATAGATATATATTTCATATATCTACAGTGGAGTCTTCGTTGACCAATTATTTTATTGAGTTTATATTATCATATGTTGAAAATATATGTCAATAACTTTCTATAGAATTTCATTATTCTTTTAAAGTTACATCTAACACATCCAATACTATCAACTTTAATCAATAACTGTATATAGAATGGTCGTTGATATCACTATATATTATCCAAGTAATTCTTTAACAATATTATTGACAACCTTACCATCTGCTCGACCTTTTGTTTTTGGCATTACATGTTTCATAACATTGCCCATATTTACGTTATCACCACATGCAGCAATGGCTTCTTGTACAATTGTACGAATTTCATCTTCGTTCAATTGCTCTGGTAAGTATTTTTGCAATACAGCCATTTCTTCTTTTACATGACTAATTAAGTCCTCACGGCCTGCTTTTTCAAATTCTGTTAAGGAATCTTGACGAGTTTTCATTTCCTTAGCTAAAATGCCAAGAATGCCAGCATCATCTAACTCAATTTTGTCATTGATTTCTGTATTTTTTATGGCACTATTGACCATACGAATTACAGATAACGCTGTTTTACCTTCTTCACGAGCTTTCATAGCTGCTTTCATATCTTCCTTTAATTGATCTTTTAAACTCATATTTCCTCCTTATGTATATAATAAAGAAACCCTAATTCTGGATTTCATGAAGCCATGAAAAGGCAGAATTAGGGTAATCATCTTATGCTCTGAATTTGCGTTTTCTTGCTGCTTCAGATTTTTTCTTTCTTTTTACGCTTGGTTTTTCGTAGTGTTCGCGTTTTCTTACTTCAGACAAAACACCCGCTTTTTGGCAGGAGCGTTTGAATCGACGAAGAGCACTTTCAAGCGTTTCGTTTTTACCGACTTTGATTTCAGACATCTATATCCCTCCCTCCAAAAATAATCTCGGGAAGTGCTGATAATTTACATACGCACATATAATATTATATGTATAGGTATAGATGTTGTCAATATTTTCCGGTATATTTTATAGGAATTTTAATAAGTATTATAAAAAGAATACATTATACCTAATATTAAGCTTCTGGCCATCCCATTTCTTCGCCACCTAAGAGATGAGCATGCATATGAAATACAGTTTGACCAGCTTTTTTACCAGTATTAAAAATCAAACGATAACCATCTTTAGAAATACCAAGTTCTTTAGCTACATCACGAACGAATGGCAATAAACCTTCTACATAGTCTTCATTATTTTCGTTAAGATGAGTAATATTGGAAACATGGTTTTTAGGTACAATTAAAACATGTACTTTTTTCACTGGTTCAATATCATGAAATGCATAGAATTTATCGTTTTCTAACACTTTTTCAGATGGAATTTCGCCGTTGATAATTTTACAGAAAATGCAGTCACTCATACTATAACTCCTTATTCAATAATCAAATAATTATCTTCTAAACCTACAACAGTACCTCCGATGAGATCACCAATTTTATGTGTCCCATCAGATTTAACTTTACCATTTACATACTCATTTGTTAAGCCCATGTAGTATCCATTCTCTTCCTTTTCGATGAGAATCTCACCAGGCTTACCAATGCGTGATTTTGCGTATCGTTCATAACCAGATTGGCTAAGACCATTTAAAAGTGCTACACGAGTTTTCTTAACAGCTTCTGGTACTTGATCCGCCATAGTGGCTGCAGGTGTACCCTCACGAATGGAGTATGGGAAAGCATGAATGTGCGAAAATCCAATTTCACGTACTGTATTCAATGTTTCTTCGAAGTCTTCATCAGTTTCTTGAGGGAAACCAGCAATAATATCAGTTGTAATTGATAAATCTTTAATACGAGAACGTAAACTTGTAATTAAATCTTTATATTCTTGTAATGTATAATGGCGTTTCATCAACTTTAATACATGGTCAGAACCTGCTTGTAACGGTAAATGTAAATGTGGACAAACACGTTTATTCGTAGCCATTAATTCTACTAACTCATCAGAAACCTCTACGGATTCAATGGACCCGAAACGAATGCGGTATAAATTAGGAATCTCTAATAAAGCTTTTACTACATCAGCTAATGTTGGACGACCTGGTAATTCGACACCGTAATTACCCAAATGTATACCAGTTAATACGATTTCATGGAATCCATGATCTACTAAACGTTTTGCCTCTTGTACAATATCATCAACTTTACGAGATTTTAATTTTCCTCGAGTATAAGGAATGATACAAAAGGCGCAATAGTTATTACAACCTTCTTGAATTTTCATGAACGCACGAGCTTTGTCAGATTCATTACCATATAACGGCATTTCCTCGAAGTTAGATTCCTTCATGATATCCCGAACAGCATTAATTTGTCGTTCTGTAGATTCTAATTGCTCTACTAATTCAACAATTTTAGAACGATTATTGGTACCAATAACGAGATTAACACCATCTATAGCGGCAATCGCATCTGGATCAAGCTGAGCATAACAACCAGTTACAATAACATAGGCATCTTCATTTTGACGCTTTGCCTTGCGGATTAATTGACGGGATTTCTTTTCCCCCATATTCGTTACAGAACAGGTATTAATTACATATATATCAGCTTTTTCATCGAAGTCTACCGCTTCGTAATTATTTTGTAAAAATAAACCTTTCATAGCATCTGTATCATATTGATTGACACGACACCCTAAGGTTGTAAACGCAACGGTTTTCATTGCACCTCTCTATTCTTGTTTAATTTATAGTTCTAATTCATATCGAATCATCGCTAATGATCCAATAGCAGCCGTTTCAGCTCGCAAAATAGTATTACCAAGAGAAACTGATTTTCCACCACTCTCTATAATAGCATTGATTTCCTTCTCTTGATAGCCCCCTTCAGGACCTATACAAATTAAAACATCAGTTACAGACTTATCGGAATGTAAAGTTTTAAGTACATCTTTGATAGTCTGCCCTGCTTCATTTTCATAGGCTACCAATTTCAACGCCTCAGATTCAATGTCTAATGCTTGTAAAAGCGTCTCTCCTACTACGAGTGTAGGCAAGTGATTTCGTCCACATTGTTGAGCTGCTTCTAGCATTATTTTTTCCCAACGATTTACTTTTGATTGAAGCTTTTTTTCATCATATTTAGCTACGCAGTTAGCTGTGGGCACAAGATAAATTGTATCCACATTTAACTCCGTCGCCTTTTGTAACACCCATTCTAGCTTTTCACCTTTTAATAATGATTGAACTAGAATAGTACGATACGATGCTAGATTTGCATCTACATATTCAATCAGTTTTGCTTGAGCTTTACCGTCTACTTCTGCTGTAATTTGATATGTACCACAACGATTGTCGCTGCCGGTTACAGTTATAGGCTTCTCCATATTATGGCGAAATACATGTAGTACATGATGGGTCACATTTTTTGGTAATTCTATTATTTCATCTAATGGTGTAGGAATAAAAATCTTTTTCATCGTTTTTCTAGCGCAAATGTATGCCAAGGCCCTGCAATGCGCTCCTCAATAATATGCCAATTAGCCTTAATATATGGCATGATTTCATCATAACGATCATCAATAATGCCACTAATAATCAAAATGCCCTTATCATCCAGTTTCTTACCAATTTGAGGTAATAGTATTTTAAGGGGATCCACTGTTAGATTAGCTAAAATTAATTGGGCAGTACCATTGAAATCACTATCCAAATTACCACAAATGATTTCAGCAGATACATGATTATTCTCACAGTTAATTCTAGCTTGATTTGCAGCATACTCTTCTATATCTATACCAACTAAATTTTTAATACCTAAATGGGCTGCTACTAATAAAAGAATACCTGTGCCAGTACCAATATCTAAACAAGTAACTGTATTAAGATCCATAGATTCACTATAGGATTTTAATAGCTCAGCACAAGTCTTTGTTGTCTCATGAGAACCGCTTCCAAATGC
>CABQQJ010000127.1 GCA_902466275.1 uncultured Veillonella sp.
TGCTATTGGCAGTGGTACAGATATTGCGGTAGAGGCAGCAGATATCGTTCTCGTAAACGATAATATTAAAGAAATTCCTCATCTCGTGGCCTTATCTAAACGCATGATGACCACAATTAAGGTAAACCTTTCCTTCTCCTTAATCTTGAACTTTGTGGCTATCATCTTGGCAATGGTTGGTACTTTATCTCCAGTGTGGGGGGCCCTTGTTCATAACGGAGGGAGACTTCTCGTAGTTGCAAACTCTGCATTACTATTGCGTTGGGCTTACAAATCTAATTACATAGTAGATGATGATCATTCCGTTCTCATGAACGCAGCTCGTAAACGCGTGTTTGAGGCTTAATAGTAGTTCATTATAAATATAAGTATGGAGTGTGTGCATCGATTTGATTACTAAATCGATGAGCGTTAAAAAATAATATAGTCAATAAAAAGCGCTATCTATCCCTAAGGAAACTCAATTAGAGTTGTGGGATAGATAGCGCTTTTGTTTCACTTATAGTATGAAATCGATGGTTTCTAGTGTTGATTAATCAATATATGTTACAGGATAACCTTTGGCTTCGATTTCACGGCGGTTAAGACCATTTGGTAGATCTGGGTAGCCGATAGCGAGGCTAGCGTAGACTTTTTCGTCTTCGCTAAGACCTAGTTCACGCATTTTGGCTTGGATGCGTTCATTATCTTGAAGATGACGGATTTGGTTAACCCAGCAACTACCAAGGTCAAGTTCATTGCAAGCAAGCATCATGTTTTGCATAGCACATGACACGTCAGCAAAGTTGTTGGCATAACTTGGTTTACTAGCCAATACGATGAGTACAGGCGCATTATAGTTGAATACAAATTTGCCTTCGGCGGACATCTTAATGATATTCACCATGTAAGGTAAAGTATTTTCTGTAATCGGCATTTTGCCGTATTCTTCTTGAATGAGTGTTACTAGTTCTTGAAGCACATCTTGGTTTGTAATGACCATGAAATGTGTTAATTGTGTATTACCGCCAGATGGAGCGCGGCGCCCAGAATCGAGGACTTGATTGATAAGTTCTCGAGATACTTGATCTGCTTTAAATTTACGTGTACTATGACGAGTTTTGATGCACTCTAAGGTGTTCATATAGGCCTCCTATTATAAGTTAGCTTTGATATAGAATTTCTTTTATTATACTACAAGGAAGGACCTAGTAGGGGGCGTATTTTTACTAAGTCATTTATTAGGAGACGGGCCTGCAACGAAAGAAGATTTCATTGAAAACAGAAGTTATAACTTTCTAATTTAATATCAAATTAATTTATAAATAAAGTAACAACTTTATGGTATGATTTTTACCCATAAATTCTATAGAAGCACCTAATTCTTAACGAATAAGAAAATAAATATTATTTAATTGACAAATTTAAAAATATCTGTTCAAAGTAGGCTTTTTGCGTTGACTGTTTACCGTAAAATTGTGTACAATTAATTAGTAGATAATTGTGTGCATATGGAGGTAGAATATGGCAGAAATTGGTGTACTCGAAGGGTACAAACATAAAGAAGATGTTCCTGATTCAGAATATTTAAGATTGGAAAATCAATTGAGCTTTCCACTTTATGTAGTGGCGAAGGAAATTGTTAATGCATATCGTAATCACTTAGATCCTTTAAATTTGACATATACTCAATACATCGTAATGATGGCATTGTGGCAATATGGTGATTTGTCCGTTAAAGAACTAGGCCAAGTATTGCGCCTTGATTCTGGTACATTAACACCACTTTTAAAGAAATTAGAAGCAAAAGCATTCTTAAAGCGTAAACGCAGCCGCCAAGATGAACGCGTAGTAATGGTAACCCTTACTGATACAGGTAAAGCATTACGTGATGAAGCAGTTCATATACCACGTCGCTTGTCTGAAGCTGCAGGCCCGATTTTTGACGTTGAAGAAACACGTCAAATGCGTATGTTGCTTAACAAATTGTTAGAAGCAATCGATAACGCTAATGCTAGAACAGCAGAGAAGCTTAAGCGCTGATGTAGCGTACTCTAGTAAGATCTCATATGCATACATTCTGTAATTTAATATATCTAATATTTTCATAAAATGTGATATACTATACATATAACGTATTGTACTGAGGTCATGTGAGATATGACCTGTTCGTGAGATGCCGTTCAGGCAAAAGGAGAGCATTATGAATAAAAATTTATTAGGTGCATTTGTATTAGCCGGTACATTATTAGTAGGTGGTGTTGCAAACGCAGCAAACTGGAATGGGTTAGCTAACTACCCAGAGGTTCCAAATAGTGCAAATGGTACAGAAACGTATTTCTTTGATAAAGCATCTGAGTTTAAAGGTATCGATAGCAGCCGTAACAACGTATTTGGTGTTAATGTAATTAACATGCATAATAACCAATACGGGGAAGCTACATTGTTCAAATATCTTGTTAATCCAAGCTTACATACTGTATATCGTTACGCTCCAGATGGTCAAGTTTACCAAATTCAACCTGGAACAAATGAGTTCAATATGTTCATGGCTGCTTGGAAAGAAGTATACGGCACAACTTTCGAATTCCCAGCGTTATAATCTGATGGCCCGTGCCGTAATAATTACATAACTATTGCTGGTGAAAGCTCCTTTTGGGCTTTCACCAGTGTTGTTTATGGAGGTTTTTTATGTCTAAATCTGAATTTGCTCAAGCCTATACGGAGCGTATGTTCCCTGATATTGCAGCCCCAGCAGGTTATATTGATCCAGAGTTTGAAATATTGTTTGATAATTTTGCCTTTGATGAAGTCATCACCGAAGAAGGCCGTAATGTACCGGCAAAGGATCGCTTCTTAGCCATTCTCGCTACATTAGTAGGCGCCTCAGCTGTTGATGAATATGCATTAATGCTACCGGCAGCATTAAACTTTGGCCTTATTCCTGATGAAGTGGTAGAGCTCATTTATCAAGCGGTGCCCTATCTTGGCATCGGACGTGTGCGCCCATTCTTTAAGGTGACCAATAAGATTTTTGACTATCGAGGAGAGGCTATTGTTGATTCCTCTCGCAGCACTATTACTAGTGAGTCTCGTCTAGAAAAGGGCGTAGAAAAACAAGTGGAAATCTTTGGGGAGTCTATGCGCAATTCTTACCAAGAAGGGCCAGAAGATATTCGTCATATCAACAAATGGCTTGCCAATACGTTCGGCGATTACTATACGCGTAAAGGCCTTAGCGTGGCTCATCGTGAAATGATTACCTTCTGCTTCCTTGCGGCTCAAGGTGGCTGTGAAGCTCAAGTCAAGGCTCATGTAGAAGGTAATTTGAACGTAGGGAACAGCAAACAATATTTGATTAATATCGCATCCCAATGCGTGCCGTATATCGGCTATCCCCGTACCTTAAATGCCCTTCGTTGCATTCAAGAAGGCTACACCGCATGGGAAGCCAAACAATAAAGGAGTTTTATGTTATTTTCTGGTATTAGTTTAACGATGATTTTAGCGTCTATTCCAGCGCTTATCATTGCAGCTGCAGGGCATGAATTTGCTCATGCCAAGGTAGCAGATATGCTCGGCGACTCTACGCCGCGCTCCATGGGCCGCTTGACATTGAATCCCGTGGCTCACCTTGATTTAATCGGCTCTATAGCCTTCCTTATCGGTGGGTTTGGATGGGCTAAGCCTGTAATGGTTGATACGTCTAACTTCCGCGATCCTCGCACAGACTATACCTTAGTATCTATTGCGGGACCGGCATCTAATGTGTTGATGGCTTTTTTAGGCTACTTAGCACTACGTTTTCTTGGAAGCTACGGCTTGTTGACAAATGAATCATTAGAGTTAGTACTGACACTGATTGTTGTATATAATATTAACTTTGCCATTCTCAATATGATGCCTATACCACCACTTGATGGTAGTCGCATTATTACAAGCTTGCTGCCTAGGGACTTGCAATTTACATTGGAACGGTTAAGCTTTGTCAGCTTGATTGTACTTATCTTATTGCTTAATACACCAATTGCTAGTAAGATTTTCATTCCATTACAACAAACTATTTTACAATTCTTTGAACGCATTGTGAGCATTATTTTATAGGGATTTAGCGTAAGGCTAATATGGTAAAAGCTACATGGTAACACTATGTAGCTTTTACCATATAATAAACGTTTTATGGCAAGTGCTATCTTTTAAATTTTATGTTAGATTCTTCACTATATTAAAAAGTATCGATATAATTTGCTAAGTATGATATACTAAGTACAGAAATCGTAAATTTTCGATATATTAATATTACAGTGTATT
>CABQQJ010000128.1 GCA_902466275.1 uncultured Veillonella sp.
AGCCTTCTACATAGCTACCCTCTTTAGGCATGAGGCGAAGCACATAGTCTGGACGCAATACACCATGTGTAGCGTGGTTATGATGGAATTTATTGCGCCGTTGAATCCAATACGCTTTATTAGGTTCGTTTACAACGATAGCTTGAATTTCTTTCGCTAGAGGCTCAGAAATGCGCTCATCCGCATCAAGGAATAAGATCCAATCGGATTTCGCTTGTTCAATGCCAAAGGTTTGTTGCGCACCCCAATCACCATTCATAGCGTGTTGTACAACACGAGCACCCATTTTTTCTGCAATTTTTACAGTGTCATCAGTACTGAAATCATCGATGACCAAAACTTCATCGGCAAACTGCACAGATTCAATGCAGTCATGAATATTATGTTCTTCATTTCTCGCTAAGATTATTACAGATACAGTTGCCATAGTTTTACCTTTCACTTATAGACTTATTTTTTAACAAGTACAATAATTTTCCATTTTTATATATTAAATTTATATCGAAAATTGCAATAACAAGTTGAACATTACCAGCTAAATAGTCCATCAGGTCGCACAAGAATAAATCCTGTCCAGTTCGGCCTCGAAGAGTTCATCCGGTGTTCGGTATCCGAGAAGCTTCCGTGGCAACCCATTACACCAGAGTTCGATCTGAGCTATCTGCTCATTGGAATAGCTGTCGATCCGTTTTCCTTTCGGAATAAACCTACGAATTAATCCGTTATGGCGCTCCACCGATCCTTTCTCGCAGGATGTGTAGGGATGGGCAAAATAGACCAGTGTTTTACTCAGAGTCTCTAAATCAGATAGTGTCGAAAACTCGGAACCGTTGTCTGTGGTGATTGTCTTAAAGACATCATCCCAGTGTTCTTCAAATTGAGAATGAACTGTTGATAGAGCATTCATGACGCTGTTCGGATTACGACCGGGGATGCGAATCATCCAGTACTCCCTGGTCTTTCGCTCAATCATGGTCAATAGGGCATCATCGTTATTATTTTTTGAGCCGATAACAAGATCTGCTTCCCAATGTCCAAACTCCTTACGGTCATTTACAGATGCTGGGCGTTCTTCAATGCTCCGACCGAGAATTCGCTTATTTTTATGAACCTGTGTTTTTTTAGGTGACCTGCGAAGTTTTTCCGGAAGATCGATGTTCTTGATTCCAAGAAGTCCGAGATCAATGTAACCATAAAGTGTTTTTGTACAGACAATCTGATCTCTGGTGAATAATTCATTTTTCAAGGCACGGCCCACACAAGCATCAAGTGACCATCCTTCTTCGAAGAACTTCTGCTCTACAAAAGAGATGAAGTTAGATTTCTCGAAAAAGTCATAGTGCCGGCAGCATGACTGGCGATTTCGCTCATAAGCATCTTGACCAGCAGTGGCTTTATAACGGAGGATATTTCCTTTGTATAGTGACACAGTTCCGCGCTTGATCTCATTTCGAACGGTGTTCGGTGCGCAGCCAATTTCCTTGGCAATCCTGTTAGGACTCCATCCATCTTTGAGTCGAGTCTGAATCAAAACACGGCACTCAAATGTAAGATGTTGTCCTTTTCTGTGCTCATTTGCGGTATAATGTAAGTGGTCCATAGGGATTTTCTCCTTGTGAATAAAGTTTAGTCACTTACATTCTACCAAAGGAAGAGAGCCGTATGGACTTTTTGTATTACTTGTTCAACTTGATTTTACAATTCATCTATTAAATTTATATTCTTACTCAGAAGTAAAAATATATTTATAGTAATTTATCCTCTATGATTAATTAACCACATTGTTAGTAATGTCCAATCTCTCGCATTATCAGCATGATTATCTATAGGCCTTACAGGCTCTACTGGTTCTGTTGTTGCTACATTACTTTCACCATAATCGCCTCGAACATCACCTATAAGAGAATCTGTAATCCATTGATATGGTGTAACCAATGTTTCTGGCTGGTCTTCAAATAAAGATGGTGCAATAGAATAATACTCAAAACCTTTTGGAGCTATAGCTTCAATAATAGTTGGCATCAAACTCATATGAGTCCCTTTAGAACTAACAATCATATCTTGATTTAAATCAGGATGTTGCAACAAGGCGACCGTACAGAAGGTATCGCGCAATGTATAGTCACGACGAATAAGCGATGTATTATTTAAAGACCCAAATAAATTGGAATGATCACCAGTTACGATGAATAAACTATCTGGAAAAGCCTTTTTCATAGCCTCTACAAATGTAAAGATAGCTTTATCACTATAGCGATAGGTAGCGAGTTCCTTATTGCGAGTTTTATTCGAACGTAAATCCTCACCCACATCTGGCATAACCTTTTCAGGATCATAATCAAGCAAGGAATCCTCCATCTTATAAGGACCATGATTAGAGGTTGTATAAATGAAATGGAATGTTGGTTCATTAATCGATTTAATTTGTTGCTCAATATTTTCTAAAAATACATGATCATAAACACCAACCCAAGTTTTCGGTGCATCTGGACCACAGAATATAGATGCGCTTTCTACACGATCAAATCCTTGTGCCTTGCCAAAATGATTAAAATTACCATATGATGCATTACCACCATACCAATATATTGTCTGATAGCCTAATCGCTTCATTTGATGTGCAAAAGACGTAGGAAATACACCTTTCCAAAAGCTTTCTCGTTCATTAATTTCTAAGCCCGCATCATAGATACCACTCATAAGACTGACAATAGATGGTCTTGAAACATTACCAGCAGGTAAAAAATTTGGAATCTGTACAGTATGGGGCTGACTTTTAAAATCCCACAGCCCTGGACAAATATTGAGCAGCTTATGTGTTTCATCTAAGGACCACTGAGGAATACTTTCACCAACAATAAAGAAAATATGCTGAGGTTTCTTAATCTTAGGGCCCTTAGCAATTTTTTTGAAAGCATATAACGGATTATCTAGCTGCTGCCATGTATCTTTATATTTACTAGGTACAATGCGATGAATTGCATCATCAATATCCTCTGGTGATACCGTATATTCATCACGTAGTGGATGTTTTAGTACTGTTTCTAAAGCACATAAATCTGGCACTGTAGCACGAGCAAAGAATATATCCTCTTTTACCACTGTAGGAATCGTATCCCATTCTGGTTTATCATCATGAGATAAGGTACCACCGTAGCGGAACCAATAGAAGCCTAGAACAGATACCACCACAAGTCCTATATTCCAAGCAATAGTAGACCCAGTTCCTTCAATATTTGGATATGGTATAGATGGCAAGGATAAGAAGAAACCTCCCATGAACCAGGATATAACTGCAATAGGAATCAATCCTAGAATGACAAGAATTCCTCGGTCTTGATTAAAGAATACATCAATCAAATTCCGTTTCTCTGCATGATTTCCATAATGAACCATATAGTTGTACGTATCATGGAAATGCTTGTAGAAGATCATTTTTCCTGCAAAGGCTGCGTACAGTACACAGGAATACATCGTTAGACCTACTAATCGTATGGAATCTTCTATTTGATGGTACCCTTCAAACCATAGTGCAGGGAGTGTCACCAAGACTAAAGGTAGTAAGAATACATAGGCATCAAAATCCATGCCCCACCAAAAGCCGTAACGCAATGAACCTAGAGCTGATTTCCAACGACCTTTCCATGTTGAATACGGATTATAAATAATCATAAAAATGATTCGAAAGATACTACTCAATATGGGTGCCCAAATCATTAATTTTATATTTTGTTGTAGGGATAGAAAAAATTGTTCACTCATTCGTACTTACCATATCTAATTCAAGAACAATACTCCCCCCATAATAATCTATTGAGATATACTAATTTACTAACTATAATTGTCCATTAGATTTATTTAAATAATATAATTTTACATATTTCGTCATGGTGTACATCATATGATAGATCGATAATAGAAATCCTATTTTCCCATCTAATATGCCACCTTGCAAAATATATATCTTAAAAAATGCCCATGTTGGACGCAACAAAATATCCCCTAAAAAGCTACAAGACTTCCCTTGTGCCTTGTATTTATTGGCTGCTGCCGACGTATACTTATTGAACTTCTCAAAAAATTGATGCCAATTATCATACGTATAATGATACAATTTTCCCTCTAATGTATCTTGTGGATACGGACTGATAAAAGCTTCGTGAACAGCCCCTTCCACAGTTGCTCCCTCTCGAGGCATCAATCGTAATACCTTATCAGGCCTCACCACACCATGGGTTGCCTGATTATAATGGAATAGATTATATCTGCGTAACCA
>CABQQJ010000129.1 GCA_902466275.1 uncultured Veillonella sp.
GACGAGTCCTGAGTGGTTTGACTTCCCGAAAGACAAACTTTACATGACTTATTATCCAGATGACAAGGATTCATACAACCGCTGGATTGAAGTAGGAGTGGATCCAAGCCACTTGATTCCAATCGAAGACAACTTCTGGGAAATCGGTGAAGGCCCATGTGGTCCAGATAGCGAAATCTTCTTTGACCAAGGTCCTGAACATGGTTGTGATGACCCTAATTGTGCGCCAGGCTGTGATTGCGATCGCTATCTTGAAATTTGGAACTTAGTGTTTACTCAATTCAATAAAATGCCAGATGGATCTTATGAACCATTACAACATAAAAACATCGATACAGGCGCCGGTCTTGAACGATTGGCTTCCGTATTACAAGGTTGTAAAACAAACTTTGAAACTGATTTGATTTACCCAATCATCGAAGCGACTGCAAAACGCGCTGGTGTTACATATAACGAAGATCCAAATACAGATGTTTCTTTAAAAGTTATCGCTGACCACGCTCGTGCTGTCACTGCATTGATCTCCGATGGCGTATTGCCATCCAACGAAGGTCGCGGCTACGTATTGCGTCGTATTTTACGCCGTGCTGTACGTCATGGCCGTTTACTTGGTATTGAAGGTATCTTCTTAACACCACTTATTGATGTAGTCGTAGACATTCTTGGCCCTGGTATTAAATCCATCGCAGAAAAACAAGACTTCGTTAAACGTGTTGTACAAAATGAAGAAGAACGCTTCAACCAAACATTGGAACAAGGTCTTGAGTTATTAAACTCCTTAATCGATACATTAGCCGCTGAAAAGGCAACTGTAGTTCCTGGTTCTGAAGTATTCAAACTATATGATACCTATGGATTCCCTTGGGAATTAACAGAGGAAATCGCTTCTGAACGTGGTTTTACAATCGACCATGAAGGCTTTGAAGCTGCTATGAAAGAGCAACGTGAACGCGCTCGTGAAGCTCGTGTTAAAGAAGATGCGAAGGTAGCAACACCAGATATTACGTTCTTGAAAGACGAAGAACTTGTTGAAGATGAAGCAGAAACTGCATCCTCTGTATTGATGCTGGGTAAAGGTTCTGAACGCTTGCAAACAGCAGCTGATGGCGATGAAATTACTGTTATCGTACGCACTACTCCATTCCATGCTGAAGGGGGCGGTCAATTAGGTGATACAGGCTTTATCGTTGGCCCAATGGGGAAGGTAGAGGTTCATAATACAAAACGTTTACCTGAAGGCACTGTATATCATATCGGTACTGTTGTAGAAGGCTCCATCTCTGAAGGCGATGATGTCACTCTTGAAGTGGATACAAATCGCCGTGCAGCAATGGCTCGCAATCATACAGCGACCCATTTGTTACATGCTGCTTTGAAACAAATCTTAGGTGAGCATGTAAACCAAGCAGGTTCTTTAGTAACTCCAGATTACTTGCGTTTCGACTTCACCCATTTCTCCCCTGTAACGCAAGAGGAACTTGATCAAATCGAAGCACTTGTAAACGAAGAGATACTTAAAGCAACTGATCTTGCCATTGCTGAAATGTCCATGGATGAAGCAAAAGCAAAAGGTGCTATGGCGCTTTTCGGTGATAAATATGGCGATGTGGTTCGCGTTGTTGAGGTCCCAGGATTCTCCGTTGAATTGTGTGGTGGGTCCCACGTAGGAAATACCGCATTCGTTGGTTCCTTCCGATTAACATCTGAAGCTGGTATCGGTTCTGGTGTACGTCGTATTGAAGCGATTACAGGTCGTGCAGCTCTTGATGCAGCAAAACATGATCGTTTGACTATCGAACGCATGGCTGGCGAGCTTAAAACTAAAGCTCCTCAAGTGGAAGAACGTTTACATCAAGTGTTGGCAGAAGCTAAAGAAACTGCTAAAGAATTAGAACAAATTCGTAAAGAAGTTTCTGCTGCAGGTGCTGCTGATATCGTAGCTGGTAAGGTTATGATTGGTGACGTAGCATTTGTAGCGGCTTCTGTAAAAGCTTCTTCTATTGATGAATTACGTGATCTAGCTGATATGGGCCTTGATAAATTAGATGGTTCTGGCGTAGTACTCGTAGGTGCTATTATGGGCGATGACAAGGTAAACTTTGTATGTAAAGTATCTAAAGATGTCGTTGCTAAAGGTGCAAAAGCAGGTAATATTGTTAAAGCAGCAGCTCAAGTAGCTGGAGGTAATGGCGGTGGCCGTCCAGATATGGCACAAGCAGGTGGTAAAGAGCCAGCTAAATTGATGGAAGCATTAAAAGCTGGTGGTGAAGCCTTAAAATCTATGTTACAATAGGCATATAATTTTATAATTATACTTGTATCTGTTATAGAAATTTTTTATAATGCATAAAAAGTTACTGACTTTGTAGCTTTAATTCAAGTATAATAGGAGGCGAGGTTTCACTTTTTACAGTGAAACCTGCCAATGTAATAAAAAGGAGGGATACGATGAAGGTTTCTGATGAAACTATGTTATTCCGTAAAGTAGACGATGAACCGATGACTGCTGAAGAGGTTCTCACTCGCGTTTATCAATCTATTCAAGAAAAAGGTTACAATCCAATCAATCAAATCCTAGGGTATCTTATTTCTGGAGATCCAGCGTACATTACAAGCTATAATAATGCACGTTCTGATATCCGTCGTTTAGAACGGGATGACTTGATTGAGGAATTGTTGAAAGAATACGCAAAGGCTAAACAACTATAATGAGAATTATGTCATTAGATGTAGGCAGCCGTACTATTGGTATTGCCTGTAGCGATGCACTGCTCATGACAGCACAAGGTATTGAAACCATTCGTAGAACATCTCTAGAAAAAGACTTTAATCGCTTACAAGAACTCATTTCTGAATATGAAGTACATGAACTTGTGGTAGGTATGCCGAAAAATATGAATGGTACAAAAGGTGAACGGGCTGAAAAGACTGAAGAATTCGTTGCAAAGATGAAGGAAGTCATCGATTTACCTGTTACATATTGGGATGAGCGGTTATCTACTGTTATGGCTGAACGTCAACTCATTGCGGCTGACGTGAGCCGTAAAAAGCGTAAATCCGTTATCGATAAAATGGCAGCGGTTGTAATTTTGCAAGGATACTTAGATCGCTTGCAGTTTAATAAATAAGTATTTTCTTTAAGGAGGGTTTCCAATGGTTGACCAAAATTTTGAAGGTGAAGTGTATTATTTGGAATTCGAAGACGAACATGGTAATAAACAATACTTCACAGAAGATGTTATCTTGAGTCATGAAGGTCAAGAGTATGCCGTTCTTGTGCATGTACAAGATGAAGATGCTGATCATGAAGGTCAAGATGACACATACATGATCTTGGCTCGCATCGAAACAAACGAAGAAGGCGTAGAAGAATACGTACCTTTGGATGAAGAAGATGAAAACTTTGAAACTCTAGTAAAATTGTATGAAGACATGGATGAAGACGAATAATCGTCTTTAGCATAAATTTAGCGTATTGTCAGTGGACAATGCGCTATTTTTATTTTGTTATACATTATCATTGTTGTACAGAGACGAGACTTCATTTATGCTAAAGGCATAACAAATTCACAAAATTAATATATTGCATAAAATGTAATAAGCGTAATCATTGCCCTTTTATATAGGGGAAATATAGAGTTTATGGTATAATGAATTGGTATACTGTTATGTTACAGAAAGGAACTCAACAACGTGAGAAAAGCCTTAAGATATATTCTAATTCTTGCTATTGTTGGTGTATTGATTGTTGGCGGTGGTCTTGGTGCACTATACCTGATACCTAATACCTTCGCTCAAGATGATGGTACCCAAGTATTAGTTATTGAAAAGGGTCAGACTGGTACTGAAATTGCAGATATGCTTTTTGAAAGGGGGCTTATTCGCTCAACTCAAGGCTTTAAGCTTTGGTTATACTTGAGTGGTACCAATGATAAGCTTCAAACTGGCCATTATCAAATACCTAATAAGGTAACTGTGCACGAACTCATTTCTTTGTTACAAGAAGGTCATGTAGAATCTATTCGTGTTACAATTCCTGAAGGATACACAGTTGGTGATATTGCTATCGTTCTTGAAAAAAATCAAATCATGAAAGCAAAGGATTTCTTAGCTGAGGCAAAGACTTATGTACCATATCCATATATGAAAGGTACAAGACCTGCTACATATCCGGTAGAGGGCTTCTTATTCCCAAGTACTTATGAAATTCCAGTAGGTGCAACGCCACGTGAAGTGATTCAAATGATGGCTGATGAAATGAA
>CABQQJ010000130.1 GCA_902466275.1 uncultured Veillonella sp.
GACATTTGCCGATAGTGAATTTATTGAATTTTCCAATGGTAGATATGGTATATCTCGAATCTTTAAACAGGCTTTAGAGGATAATAATTTTAAGGAACAAGTTCAAGAGCTTATTGCTTATGGATTAAAGCAGTTCAATGATAAGTACAAAGATAATATTTATGGTAATACACCATTTGCATTATATGAAAAATATACGTATGAACAGGTTTGCCAATTATTAGAGTGGCCTCAAAACGAAGTTCCTCTCAACATTGGGGGTTATAAATTCCATAAAGAAACAAAGACATATCCCGTTTTTATTAATTATCATAAAGCAGATAATATTCAAGATACCATTAAATACGAGGATAGATTTGAGAATCCAGGATTACTAAAAGCTATTTCTAAAAATAAGAGAACCTTTGCTTCTGATGATGTACAAACCGCGTTTAATGCTGATGAACTAGGTGTTGCTATGCATTTGTTTGTGAGAAAAAACAAGGATGATGAAGAGTCTAAAGAGTTTTATTATTTGGGACCGATTCATTCTACTGGTCAGGAAAATGCTAAAGAAATTTTTATGGTTAATGGTACTGCGGCGGTAGAGTTAGAATATGTACTCGAAGTACCTGTACGGGATGATATATATGATTATATTGTTAATGGATAAGGATATTTATGAGTGAACAACGAAAACACATTGAAGTTGTAGCAGCTATTATAAAAAAGGATAATACCATATTAGCAACTCAGCGTGGATATGGTGATTTAAAAGATGGTTGGGAATTTCCGGGTGGCAAAATTGAACCTGGTGAACCCCATGAAGTAGCTCTTATTAGAGAAATCAAAGAAGAACTAGAAGCTGATATTAATATTCAAGAGCATATTATTACTATCGAATATACCGGTTATGAAAAATTTGATTTAACAATGCACTGTTATTTATGTTCGTTGAAAAATGATTCTAATATTACCTTAGTAGAACATGAAGCTGCTAAATGGCTATCTAAAGAAACCTTATATTCTGTAGATTGGTTACCTGCTGATATTGATGCGGTAGATGAAATGTATAGACGTTTATAAGCTTAACATTGAATTACCTAAAAGTCCCTATCTAAGATAGGGGCTTTTTATGTTTACTCTAGTTGTTACATCGCAAGAATAAATAACTTTTACTATACCAAAATAAATTGTATATCCGGTTATAGTCGTATATAATAATATTAAAAGATTTGTATTTTTCGATATAATCAAAGAAAGGAGTACAATATGTCAAATTTTATCACTCCTACAGAATTATTAGCTTGTCTTGATGAGGTCATCATTTTAGATGCTAGAGGGTATCAAGATTATAAAAAAGGCCATATTAAGGGGGCTTATGCGGTAGATTTAGACAAGGATTTGACTGGTCCTTTAGGCGAGCATGGTGGTCGTCATCCATTGCCAGATATGGAACAGTTAGCTCATACCTTTGAGTCTTATGGCATCACTCGTAACTCAAAGGTTGTAGTATATGATTCGTGGCTATTTTTAGCGGGTCGTCTTTGGTGGACGTTACGTTACATGGGCTTAACAGATGTACGCGTTTTGTCTGGTGGTATTGAACGTTGGGTTCGAGAGGGCCATCTCTTAACTAAAGAGCCGACCCCGTTACCTGCTGAACCATCTATCTTTAACTACGAGTTGCAAACGCATATGGTTATGAGTCGTGATGAGGTTCTCAAGGCTAGTGAAAGCGGGGATCATGTTATCATCGATGCTCGTGCGCCGTTCCGCTACGATGGGTCTCAAGTAGATACGATGGATGGCATGACTGGTCACATTCCTGGTGCTGTTAATCATTTTTATGAAAGTGGTTATACCGTAGATGGTCCTAAGTCTGTAAAAGATTTAGAAGCCGAGTACTATAATGAAATCTACCAAAATAGACCTGTTGTGACTTACTGTGGCTCAGGGGTAACCGCTTGTAATGCTCTGTTAACTATGAGCGAAGTAGGGCTTGAATCGGCTTTATATGTTGGTAGCTCTAGTGACTGGGTAACGTATGATGGGTTCCCACTTAATACAGGTGTAGAAACATTAAACTAACATAGGAGGTCAAATGAATGTTTTAAAGCAATTGTTAACGGTTGTTGCCTTTGCCTATATGTGTTATCATATCTATAATTTTGGCCCAGGTATGTTTAATGTTACTGTGTTAGTAGTTCTTATTTTGTCTACGGTGGCTAATTATTTCCGTGAGAAACGTGAAAGTGATCTTAAGGCCAACGAAAACGCCCGCAAGGCTCGTGCTGAAGCAAGACATGCTAAGAAACATAAAAAGCAGTAATATAGTCATAATATAACCCTTAGATTAGCTTATATTTAGCATAGATTAAGTGCAAATCAAGTAAAACCTTATTTTTTGTAAACGAGACTTTCACCAAGTTGAATAAGGTGAAACGTATTAGATTGATGCGAAGTATCGGAAAGGAGTAAGAATTGAAATTAATTTCTTGGAATGTAAACGGCCTACGCGCCGCTGTAACAAAGGGATTCATGGAATCCTTTAATGAATTAGATGCAGATATTTTCTGCCTGCAAGAAACAAAATTGCAACCCGATCAAATTTCTTTGGAGTTGCCAGGGTATGAGCAATATTGGAATAGTGCAGTTAAGAAAGGCTATAGTGGTACGGCTGTATTCACGCGTATTAAGCTATTGTCCGTAACGAATGGCATCGGTATTGAAGAACACGATCAAGAGGGCCGTGTTATTACTGCTGAATATGATAATTTCTATTTAGTATGCTGCTACACGCCAAATAGCCAACGTGAATTAGCTCGCCTTGATTATCGTATGACTTGGGAAGATGCATTCCGTAATTATCTACTTGAATTAGATAAGAAAAAGCCTGTCATTCTATGTGGTGATCTCAATGTAGCACACCAAGAAATTGACCTAAAAAATCCTAAGACGAACCGTAAAAATGCAGGCTTCTCCGATGAAGAACGTGCAAAGATGACAGAACTCTTAGGGGCAGGTTTTACAGATACATTCCGTCACCTTTATCCAGATGCTATTGAACAATACAGCTGGTGGTCCTATATGGGGAAAGCTCGTGAACGGAATACAGGATGGAGAATTGACTATTTCATCACATCCAAACGCCTTGATGATAAAATCCAAGAAGCGAAGATTCATCAACAAATCTTTGGCTCCGATCACTGTCCAGTAGAATTGGTTATTGATCTATAAAATTTTAGTGAATGTAAAAGCACAGCCTCATCTACGGATGAGGCTGTTGTGATAGAAAAGGAGATAATATGGCTCAAAAACAAAAAGCTGTCGTTCTATTTAGCGGAGGTGTAGATAGTACTACGTGTTTAGCCCTTGCTATTGAACGATTTGGTAAAGATAATGTGGTGCCCTTATCGATTCAATATGGTCAAAAACATAGTAAAGAATTAGAAGCTGCCATAGCTATTTTAGAGTACTATAATATGAAAGGTAAAACGATGGATGTTACCAAGCTATTTGCCTTCAGTAACTGCTCCCTGTTAGTACAATCTAGTGAAGATATTCCGCAAGGTTCCTACAAAGAACAACAAGATGCAGAAGGGAAGGGTACGGTGAGCACTTATGTACCGTTTAGAAATGGTCTATTCCTATCTGCGGCGGCTTCCTTAGCCTTATCTCTAGACTGCGGCTATATCTACTATGGTGCCCATAGCGATGATGCGGCGGGTAATGCATACCCAGACTGTACAGAACACTTCTACAAATCTATGGGCGACGCCATCTTTGAAGGCTCTGGTAAAGAATGCTCCTTAGAAGCACCCTTTATTAACTCTA
This sequence comes from uncultured Veillonella sp., assembly GCA_902466275.1. Taxonomy (GTDB): domain Bacteria; phylum Bacillota; class Negativicutes; order Veillonellales; family Veillonellaceae; genus Veillonella. The sequence goes on from CABQQJ010000130.1 coordinate 3,817, forward strand.
ATAAAGCAGACATTGTAAAAGAAGGCCTACGCCTCGGCGTACCATACCACCTCACTTGGTCCTGCTACGAAGGCGGAGACAAACCATGCGGACACTGCGGCACCTGTATCGACAGAGCAAAAGCCTTCCACGCAAACGGAGTCGAAGACCCAGCACTATAATTCCCATAAACTGGCTTAGACAAGTAGTCGCCTTTTAGGCGGCTACTTTACATATATTCTAATAGAGTAGCATGTATATGTGATTTAAGGCGGACTTGTACGTCACTAGTATTAGGGTATAAGTAGAGTTGCTAAATTTGAAGTGGTGGCAGATACCTTTTCAAAGAGCGACTTTGGCAGGTCGAGGCCCTCGGCCGATGACCGGTTCGCCAGTGGAGCGATGAGGAAAGGTATTTTCTGACACCCCGTCCTTGCCAATATTATATGGA
>CABQQJ010000131.1 GCA_902466275.1 uncultured Veillonella sp.
TAGGCCTACAAACATCGATTGGCGGTGTTCGTCTAGTAGATTTATTGGGTGAAGATCAAGTGCCTCGAATCTGTTAAGTCTTCTGGTTATAATTGTATGATTTGCGGTTAAAACATAGCTAAAAATTAAATTGCATAAAATTCATAATAAACTCATTGTATTTTTATATAATTTTACTATCTTTAAGTGTAAGTATTTATACTTTCACTAGAAACTATGTATAGAATTTGTTAAAATATAAGTATCTATAGGAGGCTTATTATGAAAAAGAAGATTATTACAGCTGTTCTAGGGATTTGTTTAACTACAACTGCATTTGGTGGCATCTTGACTACTCAAGCTGGCGGCCTTAGCAGTATTCTTGGTGGTGCAGCTAAAATTGGTGGTATCGGCATTGTTGTTAATAAATTTGGTCCACAAATTGACTCTTTCCTAAATAAATTATTGAAACAAAATAACTTGAGTACTGAATATACAACTAAAGTAGTTCCTATTATCAGTATTGGTACAAAAGGTTATATCGGTGCTGCTCAAGTTACTGGGCCTGCTTCTAGCATTGAAGAAGTTAAAGCAGTTGCTCAAGTAGAAGGTAGCTTTAACGGTATGGTTCGTGTTAAAGGTTTAGTACCTGTTGATAGCACAAACCCAGTTGGTGCATCTCGTGTTCAAGGCGTAGGTGTATCTGCGATTATTGATTTGAAAATTTAATGGCCACTGAGCATATAAATTGATAGACTCAGGGAATAAGCACGGTCTTAGGCCCGTGCTTATTCTGTTGTATAACAGTTATACATTAGATACATTGTGGAGGAATTTATGAAGAAGCAAGTACTTACACTTTTAATGGCATCCTTGATTTCAGGCACTGCATTTGCTGCTCCTGGTACAGTAACAGAGAAAACAAATGTTTTGGAAACTACTGTATATGGCGCAGTACAAGATGGTGCTGTAGTGGACCGCATTAATCAACTTGATGAAACCGTGTATGGTACTGGTTTCAATGGTAATTCCGCAACATTGAGCAAACGTGTTGACTCCCTCTACAATTCCGTAGAAGGCAGTGGTACTAATATTTCTTTGCGCGAAGAAATGGATGCATTGGAATATACATATCAAAATAGCATTAACGCAGGATCTCTTGTAGACCGTGTAGAAAAGATGGAACGTAGCGTTAATGGTCGCATTGGTAGCGGTTCCTTACAAAAACGTATTATTTCTTTGAAGACAAAGGTATATGGTAGCAATGTGTCTCTTACTAACCAAGTAGGCACATTGTCTGGTAACCAAGTGTTCAAAGTGACTTTAAATGAAGCGGTTTCTTCTAAAACTAGTCGTGAAGGTGATACTGTATCCTTTACTGTTGCAGAAAATGTAATGGATGGCAATGTCTTATTAGTACCTGCGGGCACTGTAGGTTCTGGAACAATTACTTCTTTGAAAAAGGCTCGTTCCTTTGGTCGTAATGGTGCGTTAGATATTACATTTGATACAATCCCAGCTATTGATGGTACAGAATTTACTGCTGTACAAGGTAAAGAGGCTAAGGATAAAACTCGTAGTGAAGTTAAAGCAGCAGGTGCATCTGTGGCGGGCGCAGTTCTACTCGGTCCTGTTGGGCTTGTAGGGGGCGCTTTCATCAAAGGTAAAAATATTGAGTACCCAGCTGGTGCTACTGTATATGTACAACCTCAAGATTCCGTAACAATTCAAGGTCTTGTTATTGGTGGTGATGGTTTAGCTCATAGTGATGATGAATTAGCTGATGCTGTAACTGTACCTAATACAACAGGTGAATCTGAAGAATATGTAGAAAATAATGATACTGATGAAAATGCAGCTGTAGCTGAAGATGCTACAGCAGTTGAGGAGCCAGAAGAACCTGTAGAAAATGTTTCTCAACCTATCGTTGTTGTAAAGCGTAATCAATAATTAACAAATTCTTAAAGTAATAGGAGTTCTAGTAACCATGAGGAAACGTAAAGTACAATGGCTGGCAGCGGCATGTGTTGTTTGTTTAGCACAACCTGTATGGGCCGCTACTGAGTCAACTATTGTATATCAAGATACATTGGATAGCGTAGGTCAATCCTATGCAGGAGAAATTTCTAAAGCATCTACACCTGAATATAGTAATATCCGTGTTGTACGTCGTGGTGAAAAAGCGAAATCTGCTACTCCTGCTGAACAGTTGCCTACACGTATCGATGCTAATAAAATGTCTTATACTGGCTCTACAGGTGATGTATATGCTCAAGGCGATGTTGTGGTGTCTCAAGGTAATCAAACTTTGATGGCTCCACGTATTGAAGGTAATACTAAAACTACAGAGTATCGTACTGTTGGGGGCTATCGCTATTTGGAAGATGGCGGTAAAACAAAAGATATTACAGGTCAAAATATGACGTATCGCACTAGCGATCGTCACTTTGAGGCGGACCAAGCCATGGGATGGAGCGATCCCTATTATGTAAAGGGCAATAACGCCACTTTTGATGGACAAATAGGCCATATGGAAAAGGGCATGGTAACTACAAAACATGCAATGGCTTTTGTTCATACTCCAGATTATCGTGTGGAGGGTCAAGATATTCAGGTATATCCTGGTGATAAAGTCGTTATTAAAAAACCATCCTTTTATATTAAAAACTTTAAAGTATTATCCTTGCCATCTTATACGACTTCATTGCGTCATGACAAAGAAGGCAAATTTAGTATTTTTTCCTTAATACCAAAACCTACGTATAGTAACGATGATGGTATTGGTTTACATGGTAGTACAGAATATCCTATCGGTAAAAACGGTGAAGCTTATATTGACTATCGTTGGTATTCTAAATCTGGTTTTAAACCTCAGGTGGGATATCGTCATTATTTACCTTGGGGGACTGCTTCTGTTGGGTATAGCAAGGAGTCTAATGAATATAATGATGAAACAGTATGGGTAGAAAAAATAGGTGAAGCTCGTTTGGATACTCATACATATCATGTAGGGAATTCTCCAATTACTGTACGTGGTGGTGTTAATGCTGGTTATTGGAAAGAGGGCTCTGTAAAAGGTTCTCATAAAGAATATTATGCAGAAGTTTCTCATGATCCGATTAAGCTTGGCAAAAATGCTGATTTACGCTTCTTAGGTGGTTACCAACGTGACTACTATGGCTATGATGGTAGTATCCGTAGCATGCCTTATTGGGGTGCTAGATTCCAATCTAAAGTTGGTAATCGTGCTAATGTATGGGTTAGCTATAATCAACGAAATATTACCTACAATAATTCACCTTATCGTTTTGATACGACAGAGCTTCCAAAAGAGCTTATTTATGGTGGTACGTATAAATTGACTCGCCTTGATGATATTTCTGTAAGTGTTAAGAATAACATGATGAGTGGGGATATTGATTCGGTCTATTATACATGGCATCGTGATTTACACTCCTTCGATATGTACTTAACATATAAAGATGGACATAAAAATAAAAATGATCAATGGAAAATTAAATTTGTAGGTAAAGACTTTTAGTTAGGAGAATACTATGCAACGCATTAGAAAAGCTGTAATTCCAGCAGCTGGTTTTGGTACACGTTTCTTACCAGCTACCAAGGCACAACCAAAAGAAATGCTTCCTATTGTCGATACACCTGCTATCCAATACATTGTAAAAGAAGCTTTAGATTCTGGGATTGAAGAAATTCTAATTATTACAGGTCGTAATAAACGTGCTATTGAGGACCATTTTGATAGTAGTGTTGAATTAGAATTGTTATTACAAAGTCAAGGTAAAAATAAACCATTGGCTATGATTAAGGATTTGGCGGACATTAAAGTTCACTTTATTCGTCAAAAAGCACCTCGTGGACTTGGTGATGCTGTATTGTGTGCAAAAGCATTTATTGGTGATGAGCCATTTGCAGTATTACTTGGTGATGATATTGTTTATAACCCAGAAAATCCATGCTTAAAGCAATTAATTGATTGCTATAATGAGCATCCTGGTATTATCTTAGGGGCTCAATTTGTACCTGAAGATAAAGTTAGCTCGTATGGTATTGTATCTGGTGAGGCTTTGGCTGATAACTTATATCGCGTTCATGGTTTAGTAGAAAAACCAAGTGTTGATAAGGCACCGTCCAATTTAGCTGTTCTTGGTCGATATATTTTAACGCCTGATATTTTTGATATCTTAGAGAATACAAAACCAGGTGTTGGTAATGAAGTACAACTAACAGATGC
>CABQQJ010000132.1 GCA_902466275.1 uncultured Veillonella sp.
GATTTGGTTTCAAATCGCTTGTATGCAGGCGCACGGCTACGGCATATAGCTTGACACCTATCGCAGATACTAAGCAGTCTAAATTGCCCAGAAGTTCAATTTGATCTAAATCGATACCCAGTTCCTCAGAGCATTCACGCATGGCAGCATGAGCACCACTTTTATCATTAGGTTCACAGTGGCCACCAGGAAAGCTAATTTCACCAGGCTGACGGCGGAGTTTGTTACTGCGCACAGTAAACACGACATGATCTTCCCCATCGATTTCTAATAATGGTACAGCTACTGCCGCAGTTATAACATCAATATCGGTAAGAACAGTATGTTCTCGTTGTTCTAAAAAGTTGCTTAGTTCTTTGTCCATATATGGTCCTCTTACTTTATAGATACTATACGATATCTATATAAATCTTTTATGTGTCAAATTTGTATTTTATATTTGTATCTATATTTGTATCTGTATTTAAATTTGAATTTATATTTTACTTTCATTATACATGAACTTGTAAGTCATTTTTTGCTTTACAAACAACAGATTTAGTAGATAAATAATCTTATAGACCAAATAGACATAAAAAAACTGTGATGAGGTTTCTATCTCATCACAGTTTTATATTAGTTAAATTTAATTTTTACAAATTTACGTTTACCAACTTGAACGATCATGCCGTCTTCAAGGGTAAGGTTTTCTTCTGTATATTTTTCACCGTTTACTTTGAAAGCACCGGCTTTAATGGAGCGACGTGCTTCACCATTGGACGCAGTCAAACCAGCATCTGTACAGAATTGTGGTACAAAGATTGGTTCTGTTGGTGCATCCATAGCGTATTCAGGAACATCTGTAGGCATGGCGCGTTGTTGGAACACGCGTTTAAATTCTTCTTCTGCTTCGAGAGCAGCTTCTTCACCATGGTACAAACGAACGATGGTACGAGCTAATTGCATTTTAGCGTCACGTGGATGTAATTCACCACTTTCAAGACGTTTTTCCATGTCCTCTTGTTCTTCAATTGGCATATCTGTAACGAGCATGAAGTAGCGCATCATCAATTCGTCTGGAATGGACATAGCTTTACCATACATTTCTTTAGGTTCTTCATCGATACCGATGTAGTTACCTAAAGATTTACTCATTTTTTGAACACCATCAAGGCCTTCAAGCAATGGCATTGTGATAACAACTTGAGGTTCTTGACCTTCTAATTCTTGTAAATGACGGCCCATTAACAAGTTAAAAGTTTGGTCTGTACCACCAAATTCAACATCAGCATGTAAAGCAACGGAATCATGACCTTGCATCAATGGATACATGAACTCATGTACACCGATAGCACGACCTTCTTTAAAACGTTTATTGAAATCATCGCGTTCCATCATACGTGCTACAGTATAAGAACTTGCCAAGCGAAGTACATCAGCAAAGTTCATGGATTCAAGCCATTCACTATTATCGCGTACAATTGTTTTTTCAGGGTCTAATACCTTAAAGATTTGTGTCTTATAAGTTTCAGCATTTTTCAATACTTCTTCTTTTGTAAGTGGTGGACGAGTTACACTTTTACCAGTAGGATCACCAATACGCGCAGTGAAACCGCCGATAACGATCACTACTTGATGACCAAATTCTTGGAATAAACGCAGCTTGCGAAGAGGAACAGTATGTCCCAAATGAATATCTGGAGCCGTTGGATCCAAACCTAGTTTTACAACTAGTGGTTTATTTTCCTTAATGGATTTCTCTATTTTTTTTACAAGATCTTGTTCGTTAATTAAATCCGCTACACCATGTTTAATTTGGCGCACTTGTTCTTGAGCACTAATCATGATAATCCTCCTAGAAATACTATTGTTTAAGTATACCATTATCTAAAAACTTTCACAATTATATATAGTATTGGATTTAAACCATTTATGATATAATATTTATAACTGCGTAATAGAATTTACGTTATATTTACTAAAAGAAAAAAGAGGTGACTCTATGAGTAGTAACTCAAATACGAGAGCCAATCGCCGCTCAAATGGTAATGGTTCTACACCGAAGAAAACAAATCCTAAGCGTCTATTTTGGATTTGTGCCCTTCTCCTTATACTCATCGTAGCCGGAGGTGGCTGTGGTTTTATCAGTGCCACACTGTCTAACCTACCAGATGTATCCAATGTACGTCCTTCTGCATCGTCTCAGATTTATGACGTGCACGGCAATCTCATTACTACGGTTCACTCCACAGAAAATAGATTACCAGTACCTCTAAAGGATGTACCAAAAGATTTACAGAATGCCTTTGTAGCTACCGAAGATTCTCGTTTCTATACGCATCATGGTATTGACCCAATTGGTATTTTACGTGCCGTATGGGTAAACATTGTCCATAGCGGCGTATCTGAAGGTGGTTCCACAATCACTCAACAGTTAGCTCGTAATGCGTTCCTATCACAAGATAGAACATTTAAACGTAAAATTTCTGAAGCCTTATTAGCACTTAAAATTGAACAGCATTACACAAAGGATGAAATCCTTGAAATGTACATGAACCAAATTTACTTTGGTCAAGGTGCTTACGGTGTACAATCTGCATCTCACGTATACTTCGGTAAAGATGCCAGTCAATTGACACTTGCTCAAGCAGCTCTCATCGCTGGTTTACCTCAAAGTCCTAACTACTACTCCCCATTCAACGATTTGGAAGCTAGTAAAAAACGTCAAGCTGTTGTATTAGGCCAAATGGTTAAATACGGTTACATTACACAAGAGCAAGCTGATGAAGCGCGTCAAGCAGATTTAGGCTTAGTGGCAAAACAAGAACAAACCCACGAAAAATCTAATGCGTCTTACTTCATCAATTACGTAATTGCTCAAGTTTCTGAGAAATATGGCGATGATGCAATCTATAAAGATGGTTTAAAAATTTATACAACTCTTGATATGGATGCACAAAATGCAGCTGTAGCAGCAATGCAAAACTTGCCTAACTACTACACTGATAGCAATGGTTTACATCAACCACAAGGTGCTATCGTAGCAATGAACCCTCATAATGGTTACATCGTAGCCATGGTTGGCGGTCGCGGTGATGACGCTTTCAACCGTGCTACACAAGCAGAACGTCAACCAGGTTCCGCTATGAAGCCATTTGTATATTTAGCAGCTATTCAATCTGGTAAAACTCCTGGTTCTATCGTAGATGATAGCCCTGTTACATTTGGTAACTGGAGCCCTAAAAACTATGAAAATGACTTCGTAGGTAATATTACATATCGCTATGCATTACAACATTCTCGTAACGTAGCTGCCGTAAAAATTGCAGATGAAGTAGGCATGTCTAAGATTATTAAACTTGCTAAAGAAATGGGTATCTCTACTCTAACTGATCAAGATTACAACTTGTCTACAGCACTTGGTGGTTTAACACATGGTGTTACCCCTCTTGAAATGGTACAAGCTTACGGCGTTCTCGCTAATGGCGGTATCAAAGTTCAACCTACGGCAATCCTTAAAATTGTTGATCGCAACGGTCAAGTTGTGGAGGAACACTCCATCCAAGAAAAACGCGTTGTAGACGAAAAAGATGCAGCAATCATTACAAATATGCTAGAATCCGTTATAAATGGCGGTACTGGTGGTAATGCCGCAATCGGTCGTCCTGCAGCAGGTAAAACTGGTACAACAGATGATTCCAAGGATGCTTGGTTCGTTGGTTACACGCCTGATTTAGTAGCTGCCGTTTGGATTGGTGATGACTATGGCTCGGAAACATTACGAGGCATCACCGGTGGTGACACACCTGCTATTATGTGGGGCCAATTCATGGCAAATGCTCTTGCCAATACCCCTGCTTCTGATTTACCTGTTCCTTCTAGTGCTCAATCAGCAATCGCTGAAGGTTATTTCAATCCTGTGAAAGTACAACCTAAAAAAGACGACAAAAAGGACGATAAAGCAGATAAAAAAGACGACAAAGATAAACAAAAAGATGAAAAAGTAAAAGAAGAAGATCAATCTTCTAAGGAAGAAGTATCTGAACCAAAATCTAATTCATCTAAAAACAAAAAATCTAAAAAAGACCGTTAATACTAATAGCGACGTCTAAAAAAGGTAGTAAGTTCTTTGAACTTACTACTTTTTTTACGTAAAAGAAAGGAGCGGAACACATGTTCCGCTCCTTTAGCGTATGAGATTAACGATCTTTTTTACTAGACTTTTTGCTTTTAGATGAATTAGATTTT
>CABQQJ010000133.1 GCA_902466275.1 uncultured Veillonella sp.
GGCTGTAATATGTCCATAACCAGCCACAATATTTTCTAGTTTTAACATATTACACCTCCTCTTTACCTAAGTATGCTTCAATTACAGCTTCATTATTTTGAATTTCTTGAGGTGTACCTTCAGCAATTTTCTTGCCAAAGTTAAGTACTACCAAACGATCACAGATATTCATCATCAATTCCATGGCATGTTCGATAACCACAACGGTAATACCTAGGTCACGAATCTTGCCAATCAATTGACGCAGAACTTCAGTTTCACTATCATTCATACCCGCCGCAGGTTCATCGAGTAAGATCAATTGTGGATGTGTGGCTAACGCACGAGCAATTTCAAGGCGACGTTGCTTACCATATGGTAGTGATGTAGCAACTTCTTCAGCATCTTCTTCAAGACCTACGAGTTTTAAAAATTCATACGCAATGCCACGACAACGCTCTTCTTCAATGCGTTGACGTTTTGTTTTCAAAAAACTAGATAAGAAGCCAGAGCCAGTACGACAATGCATACCGGTTAAAACAGTTTCAAGAGCTGTCATATTACCAAAAAGACGAATATTTTGGAACGTACGAGCAATCCCCATTTCAACAGTTCTATGAGGCTTGATGCCTACAACAGACATACCATCAAATACAATTTCACCAGAACTTGCAGGGAATACACCAGTAATCAAGTTGAAAAGTGTGGTCTTACCAGCACCATTTGGACCGATAACACCAAATACTTCACCTTGTTTAACGCCAAAAGATACTCCTGTGAGGGCTGCAACGCCACCAAAGCTTTTACTTACGTCATTTAATTCTAATAGCATTCAGTTCCCTCCTATCCTTGTTTTTCTTCTTGTTTACGTTTATACGCTTCAAAACGTTCTGTTAATACTTGTGATTCAGGAATATATGGTGCTTTCTTAAAGCCTAATTTACGACTAATTTTGTCTACCATAGATTCTGTTAAAATACCATCTGGACGAACGGCCATTAAAATGACTAGTAATGCACCATAGATGATGTCCCGATAGTCGGATAAGAAACGCAATACTTCTGGCAATAATGTAAGAATAAAGGAACCTAATACGGAGCCCCATACTACATTAGAACCACCAAATACAGGGAATAATAAGATTTGTACTACCTTATGGTAGCTAAAGTCTGTAGGATTTATAAAGTTTGTAATATGAGCATACAAACCACCGCCAATACCAGCGATGAAAGCACCAATGATAAAGGCCATCATCTTGTAGTATACAACGTTAATCCCCATCAATTCTGCTGCATGATCATCAGCCTTAATCGCTGCAAAGGCACGACCCACACGACTATTATTGATTCGTACACAAAAGGCGATAATCAATACTAAAATAGCTAACAAAATAATGATAGCCATTAGATTGCCCCATGCAACAGCATCAATGCCCATTAAACCATCGATATCAAGTTCATAGGCTAAATTTGTTAATTCTTGAGGAATAGATGGAATACCAGAAAGGCCTAATGCACCATTAGTAATATCCAAATTCAAGAAAATAACACGCACAACTTCGCCAAAACCAAGAGTAGCAATGGCAAGATATAAACCGCGAAGACGTGTTGTTGGTAAACCGATAATAACGGCTACAAGACTAGCAACTAAGCCACCAATGATAATGCCTACAACGATAGGCAAATCAGCTTTCAAAGAAAGGATAGCGCCTACGTATGCACCAACACTCATAAAGCCAGCAGCCCCTAAAGAAAGCTGACCACTTGCAAGTGTAAAGTAAATAGAGATACCCATGATGGCATTGATGATGAAGAACATCACGATCTGTAGATAATACGGGTTCAATAAATCCATTATGGTCTCCCCCCTTTATCTTTAGAACCAAACAAGCCTTGTGGGCGCCAGAATAATAATAGGATGATGAGGCCAAAGGCCACAGCATCACGGAATGTAGATGCGCCATAGGCAACAGAGAAGATTTCTGCTACGCCTAAAATGAAGCCGCCAACCATGGCGCCTGTAATATTACCAAGACCACCTAAAATAAGTACGGCAAGACCTTTAAAGCCGATGATAACGCCCATTGTAGGCTCAATAGCATTAAAGGACAAACCTACTAATACGCCTGCAGCAGCACCTAAGGCAGATGCAATCATAACAGTAACAGATATAATCATGGTTGGATTAATACCCAACAAAGCTGCCGTTTCAGTGCTCATGGATACAGCGCGGATAGCCTTACCAATTTTAGTTTTCTTAATAACTATATTAAGAATGAGCATTAGCACAACAGAAACGCCTAAGCCAATAATTTGTACCATGGAAATTTTGAAAGCTCCAAAGTCGATTAGGCCACCAATATAGTCTGGTGGGAACGATCTAGTTTGAGGGCCCCAAAGCAATAATGCCAAACTTTCAAGGAAAATAGAAACACCAATGGTACTAATAAGTGGTGCCAAGTGAGACACCTTTTTCTTGCGTAGTGGACGAAGCGCCACAAATTCTAAAAGATAACCGAGGATAGCACCGACAGCCATAGCTACGATAAGGGCTACAAAAATGTTAACGTCAAAAACAGTTACCATAAAAAGACCAACGAAGGCACCTATCATAAAGATGCCTCCGTGTGCCATGTTGATGATATTTAAAACGCCAAACACAAGTGTTAAGCCAATAGCGAGTACAGCATATAAGCTACCGAGGGTTAACCCGTTAACTAATTGTTGTAAAAACACTATACTACCTCAACTTTTATTTTTTTAATGCGTCAAATTGACCGTTTCTAATTTGCAATACTTGAACTTCCATGGAAGGATCGCGTTTTTCGTTGAACTTGAATTGACCAGTTACACCAACGAAGTCAGCAATATTTTTCAAAGCTTCGCGGAATTTTTCACGATCTGTAGTGGAACCTGCTTTTTTCAAAGCTGCTTCATAGAGGTATACCGCATCATAAGCTTGAGCTGCGAATTGGTCTGGTTCTTTACCGTATTTATCTTTGTAAGCTTTACGGAAATCTTTTACCTTTTGATCGTCTTTGTTAGGGAACCAAGGTGTACCTACAATAACGCCATCAGCTGCAGCACCTGCAATTTTAATGAATTCAGGGCTGTTAAAGCCATTGGAACCAACTACAGGTTGATTCATACCCATTTCACGCATTTTTTTCATGATTAATGCGCCTTCTTGGTAAAGAGAAGCAACTACGATAACATCAGGTTTTGCTTGTTGAATCTTAGTTAATTGTGCAGAGAAATCAGTATCTTTATCTGCAAATGTTTCAGTATCAACGATTTGTACGCCTTCAGATTCCAATGCTTTACGAGCTGTATTATTTACAGATACCATTTGGTCATTGTTGTTGGAGTACATAATAGCTGCAGTTTTGAAGCCTAAAGTTTTATGTGCTTCTTTAATTGCAGTATCTACTGCCAAGGATTCTGGTACAGCATTACGGAAAATGTAATCGCCGATATCTGTAATACCTTCAGCAGTTGTAGATGTACCAAGCGCTACTACTTTACTTTTATTTGCTACAGGACCAGCTGCCATCATTTCACCAGATAACATTGGGCCGATAACAGCTACAACTTTATCCTTAGAAATTACTTTATTCATTGCATTAATTGCTTCGTTTTTATCACCTTTAGTATCTTCTACTAACAAGTTGATTTTTACAGCATTTGCATCAGCGTTGATTTCGCTTACTGCCAATTCTGCACCAGCTTTAATGGATTCACCATATGCTGCGGCGCCACCAGTTGTTGTTGTTAACAATGCAATTTTAGCTTCATTGCTATTTGCATTACCTGCATCTTTATTACTGCCACAACCAGCAGCAACTGCCATTACACCAGCAAGGCCAAAAATGGCTGCTTTTTTTAACATGGATTTATTCATGTTACACCCTTCCTTAAAAACATAAAACTTTAAATCTATTCCTATATTATGAGAATCTAAAATACTTTGTCAATTAAAAGATAATGATTTTAATTCCCCAATAATATATACATTAAATAACCTATTCAGATAATCTTTCCCATTTCTCATACAATGAATCTAACTCTCTTTGAGTTTCTTCAATTTTAGCATACATCTTTAAAATTGTCGAACCTTTTACAAAGACTCTTTTTTCGCAGTAGCGGTATAACTTCTCCTTTAACTTTCTTAAATGTAATCCACATTTTTGAAGCTCTTTCAAAAGCATTTCTTCTTCATATTCTGACAATTATTCCA
>CABQQJ010000134.1 GCA_902466275.1 uncultured Veillonella sp.
GAGCCGGCCTCGTAAGTAACACCATTGATTTCAACCTCCATAAGGAAGGTTTTAGCATGGTCGGGACCACTTTCACTGAGCAAATGATAGACAATATGTTTATCCCCATCTCTTTGCACATATTCTTGTAATAATGTCTTATAATCTTTGCCCCGTTTACCTTCTAAGGCTTGCATGATATAGGTAGTTAAATGCTTTAAAACAAAGGCCATAGCCGTTTGATAATCTGTAGAAATATAAATGGCACCGATGAGAGACTCAAAGGTATCCGCTAATATAGAGTTTCGATCATTACCACCGGAAGCGTGTTCTCCATGACCGAGCAATAAATATTGTCCTAGTTTCAAAGAACGGCTCACAGATGCTAAAGAATCTTCACACACTGTAGCGGCCTTAATTTTCGTTAAATTACCTTCAGCCATATCTGGATATGTCTTAAATAGGTATTCCCCAATAATAAGATCCAAAACAGCATCGCCTAAAAACTCTAATCGCTGATTGTGATGAATATGCTTTGATTTATGTTCATTCGCATAAGAAGTATGTGTAAAAGCACAATCTATAATGGATATATCTGACACAGGTATGTCTAAACGAGCAACAAGCTCATGAAGAGATTCTTCACGAGCTTGTGTTATCTTACTCTTATGCGTTTCGATAGTAACCATTAAGCTTCATAACGGCGAATGCAAAGTGTACCGTTATGACCACCAAAACCGAAAGAGTTAGAAAGTGCACATTTTACTTGAAGTTCACGTGCGCCTTCACGAACATAGTCCAGATCCAAACCTTCATCAGGATTGTCACAGTTAATTGTAGGGTGAACTTTACCAGTTTCGATAGCCATCGCCATAACGATAGTTTCGATAGCACCAGCAGCACCTAACAAGTGACCTGTCATGGATTTTGTAGAGTTAACAGCGATATTTTTAGCGTGATCGCCGAACAATTCTTTAATAGCCAATGTTTCATTTTGGTCATTAAGGCCAGTAGATGTACCATGAGCATTGATGTAGTTAACGTCAGTAGGATCGATACCTGCATCTTTAATTGCTAATTCCATACATTTACGAGCTTGAACACCACCTGGAGCTGGTGCAGTGATATGGTAAGCATCACCATTGCTACCATAGCCCACAACTTCAGCATAGATATGCGCACCGCGTGCTTTTGCGTGTTCTAATTCTTCAAGAACTACGATACCAGCACCTTCACCCATTACGAAACCATCGCGGTCACGGTCAAATGGACGGGACGCTTTTGTTGGTTCGTCATTGCGTGTAGACATAGCTTTCATAGCTGCGAAACCAGCTACAGCAGCTGGGGATACAGCAGCTTCAGTACCACCAGCGAACATTACATCAGCATCACCACGTTGAATGATACGGAATGCATCGCCAATCGCATTTGTACCAGAAGTACAAGCAGTTACGTCTGTAATAACTGGACCTTTAAGACCAAGGCGAATAGATACGCGTGCAGATGTCATATTTGCAATCATCATAGGTACTGCAAATGGACTTACGCGGCCAGGACCTTTTTCGAATAATGTTTCATACACCTCATGGATAGAGTCAATACCGCCTATACCTGTACCAACTACAGTACCACAGCGATCTAAATCTGCTTTATCTAAATCAAGATCAGCATCTTCACAAGCAAGAACAGCTGCACCGATAGCAAATTCTACAGAACGGTCCATACGACGAGCTTCTTTCTTATCTACCCCATAGTTTGTAATATCAAAGTCTTTTACTTCACCCGCAATGCGTGTTGCATAGTCAGATGCGTCAAAGCGTGTAATCGGCCCAATACCAGATTGACCTGCCAATAACGCATTGTAGAAGTTCTCTTTACCGATACCTACAGGAGTCACTGCCCCTAAGCCAGTAATTACTACACGTTTTTCCAATTATTCCACCTCTTATAGCTATACAGCCCTTTAAATTAATCAATCTCTGCTACTTGCTGTTTTAATTGTGCAAAGATATCTTTAACTGGCATAATCTTATCGACTTTTCTCATATTATTGCCAGAGAACACCAACCCCGTTTCCACATCACCTTGTTGTGCACGAGAAAGAGCACGGATAATGCAGAATTTATGGGAACAATGTTTTAAACAGTTATCACACACCGTTGGAGGCGCTACAGTACCATCTAAAACAGATTCAGCAAATTTGTTTTTTATTGCTTGACCAGGCAAACCAACAGGACTTTGAATCAATACAATATCCTCAGGGTTTGTAGCTCGTACATACATTTTTTTCAATTCATCAGATGCATTACATTCATCAGAAGCAGCAAAACGGCTACCCATTTGAACACCACTAGCGCCGATTTTTAACATTTCAACGATATCACGGCCATCTAGAACACCACCAGCAGCAATTACTGGAATGTTTTTTACCGCTGCTACAACTTCGGGAACGATTTCTCGAGCGGAACGATCCGTCCCCAAGTGTCCACCAGCTTCACAGCCTTCTACGATTACAGCTGCAGCACCTAAACCTTCAGAAATGCGAGCTAATTTTGCGGACGAAACAATTGGTACAATAGGAGTACCAGACTCTTTGCCCATTGCGAACATATCTCTTGAAAAACCAGCACCTGCTACTACAAGATCAATGCCTTCTTCGATGGCAGTCTTTACTAAACCAGCAAATTGAGTTGCTGCTACCATCGCATTTATACCAATAATACCCGTAGGTGATAATTTTCTAGCTAATTGTATTTCGTATCGTAATTCATCGAAAGGCAAGCCCGATGCCGCAATAAGGCCGATACCACCTTCATTTGCAACGGCTGCTGCCAAGCGAGCTGTAGACAATCTAATCGCCATACCACCTTGAATAATAGGTACTTTGGCCACTAGATTCCCAATGCGAAGTTCAGGGAGCTTCACTATCAAATCCTCCTGTAAATAAAACCGGTTGGGAGGCCACTCGGCCTCCCGTTCGGTTGAATTGTTAGCTTTACAGCTTATTTAGCAGAATCAATATATTCTACTGTATCCTTAACGGTTTTAATTTTTTCTGCAACGTCGTCAGGGATTTCAACATTGAATTCTTCTTCAAATGCCATGATCAATTCAACGATATCTAAGGAGTCAGCGCCTAAGTCGTCGATGAATGTAGAATCAATGGTAACTTCAGCTTCATCAACGCCTAATTGTTCCACAACGATTGCTTTAACTTTATCGAAAGTGTTCATTAGTGGTTCACCTCCTTTCAAAGTGTATTTATATATAGTCTAATTTTACAACTACATTACCATGCCACCATCAACATTGATGACTTGACCTGTAATATAATTAGCAAAATCGCTAGCAAGGAATGTTACTACTGTTGCTACTTCTTCAGCATCAGCCATGCGGCCCAATGGAATTTCAGTAACCATAGCTTCTTTAACTTTTTCTGGTAATACATCAGTCATATCTGTATTGATAAAGCCTGGTGCAATAGCATTAACTGTAATACCACGGCTAGCCAATTCTTTAGCACAGGATTTAGTAAAACCAATTACGCCCGCTTTAGAAGCAGCATAGTTAGTTTGACCAGCATTACCCATAACACCTACAACAGATGTCATGTTGATAATATGACCAGAACGTTGTTTCATCATGATTTTAGATACTGCTTTAGTTACCAAATATACACCTTTAAGGTTGATATCGATAACAGCATCAAAATCTTCATCTTTCATACGCATTAACAAACCGTCACGCGTAATACCCGCATTATTTACGAGAATATCAATGTGACCAAATTCTTTATGAGCTTCTTCCACCATGGAAGCAACTTCATCTACATTGGCTACATTGGCTTTAA
Source organism: uncultured Veillonella sp. (assembly GCA_902466275.1). Classification (GTDB taxonomy): domain Bacteria; phylum Bacillota; class Negativicutes; order Veillonellales; family Veillonellaceae; genus Veillonella. The sequence continues at coordinate 3,830 of CABQQJ010000134.1, forward strand.
TTTTAATGGCTTTGCGGCCTAACGCTTGTACAGCTTCAACAGTTTCTTGAGCTGCACCTTCGCTACCGCTATAGTTAACTACAACATCAGCACCAGATTTTGCCAAATGGATAGCTACAGCGCGACCAATACCACGGGATGCGCCAGTTACAATGGCTACTTTACCCTCTAAATGCATTTTATCGAACCCCCTTCAAAAATTCAAGCGTTTTCTCTAAGGATGCAATGTCTTCAACATTAGCTAATTCCATATCTTTATTGATCTTCTTAGTAAAGCCTGTAAGTACTTTGCCAGGGCCTACTTCAACGAAGTTAGTTACACCAAAGTTTATCATTTCAACTACGCAGTCTTCCCATAATACAGGGTTAGCTGCTTGAGTAA
>CABQQJ010000135.1 GCA_902466275.1 uncultured Veillonella sp.
CCAGGGGGCCCTCATATCGATGCCCTTGCCGCTGAAGGGAATCCAGAGGCTATTGAATTTCCAAAGGCTTTAAGTGAACCAGGTAATTTTGAATTTAGCTTTAGTGGTTTGAAATCCGCAGTTTTAAACTATTTAAATAGTAAGCAACAAAAGAATGAGCCTATTAATCAAGCTGATGTGGCCGCATCGTTTCAAAAGGCCATCGTAGATGTGTTAGTAGAAAAGACGAAAGATGCCGCACATACTTTAGGTGAAAGTCGTATTACTATTGCTGGCGGTGTATCAGCTAATAAAGGATTACAAAAGGCTTTAGAAGCTATGTGTGTAGAAGAAGGTTTTACTTATTACAAACCACATAAAATTTTGTCTACTGACAATGCGGCCATGATTGGATGCCGAGCTTATTATATGGCGCAGGCCGGAAAATTTTGCGATTTAACATTGAATGCAAAGCCTAGTGTTGAAATTGGATACGTATCTTGGAAAGAGGATTAATCGTGGATATTGGTCAAGATATTTTAAATAGAACACCATTAGGACCATTACAAACCTCATTACTTGAGCATATTAGTAAACTCATATCCTTTGGCGAGTCTTTAACTCGTCAAAGGATACAGATTTTTACACCCCTACTAGAGACAGGACAAGGTGAGAGATTACAACAATGTGCAGATATGCTATGCATAGAACGCAGTGATCAAGGGATTACTACACGTCATTTAAAAGGCAGTCATACGTGGCATGCTATGATGAAAGATGGTCAACCACTTATCGGGTTAGATGACAAGCAGCGTCAACATGTCTTTCCTATCGTAGACAACGGAGGTCGTATTATTGGGGGGATATCTTTTACATTATCACCATCTATTAAGGCAGAACAATATGAGCAAGAATACGTTTTGTCTGATACGATGCAACGTCTTATGCTGACAGCTACTGATGAACAAATAGTGTCTTACGAACCCATGTCCTATTTTGATGGTTTAATTATTTTCGACGACACTTATAAAATACTGTATGCTAACGATGCAGCTATGAAGTTAGTAGATGTATTAGGCTTTGATCGTCGCTTGGTAGGTTCATCAATTTTTAGCAGTACCTTAAAGATGTCCGCTATACAGCAAGTATTATTAGATAGAAGTATACGTACAAATGAAGAAATCTATCAAGATATGGTAATTCGTCAGCACATGATTCCTATTGCTATGGGGCGCAATGAAACGAGGTGCTTTTTAGTTCTTCATGATTGTACTCGTGAAAGTAAACAGCAACAAGAATTATTGGTTAAAAATTCCATTATCAAAGAGGTTCATCATCGTGTAAAAAATAACTTACAAACTGTAGCAGGGTTATTGCGTATGGAGGCGAGACGCTCTAGCTTGCCAGATGTAAAGCAAGCACTCCAAGAGGGGATTAATCGCATCGAGAGCATGGCTCTAGTTCACGATATAGTGTCTCATTATGATGAGGATTATATTGGTATACGATCAATTTACGATGAATTATGTCGTTTGTTGCGTATGAGTATGGTGCGACAAGACCAAGAGGTTACTTTTACTTATAGTGGCGAAGATATGCTAATTTCTTCTCATATGGCAAGTTATGTATCTCTTATTATTAATGAATTGATTACGAATAGCTTAGAACATGGGTTAGACGGGAATCGTGGAAATGTTCATCTAGCAGTTACTGATACAGGTAGTACAATTAAACTAGCTTTTACAGATAACGGAAAAGGATTGCCTAGTGATTTTTCTGTTTCGTCTAATAAACGGTTAGGTTTAACAATTATTAATAATTTAGTTACTCATGAATTAAAAGGAAGTTTATCCATAGAAAATACTGGAACAGGTGTATTGGTGACGATATATATGAAAAAGGAGGCATAAATGCGCGTTTTAATCGTGGATGATGAATCCCTAATACGTATGGATTTACGAGATATTATTGAGTCTTGTGGTCATGAAGTCGTTGCAGAAGGTACAAATGGTGTTGAAGCTTTAGCACTTTGTAAAAAACATAAGCCAGATATTATATTGATGGATGTTAAGATGCCAGAATTAGATGGTATTGAGGCGGCACGTCAAATTGGCTTTCACCATGAAGCACCTGTAGTATTATTAACAAGTTATAGCCAGCAAGATTTAATCGATAAGGCTCGAGATTCTGGTGTATATGGCTATTTAATTAAACCAGTACGGGAGGAACAGTTAGTTCCTACCTTAGAGATGGCTTTAGGTCGCTATAAAAGTGATGCTCAGTTGCGCGAAAAGATGGCTGAGCTAGAACAGTCATTAGAAGATCGTAAAATCATTCAAAAGGGGACAGGTATATTGATGGAGTTATACTCTATATCTGAAGAGGAAGCATATAATCGCATTCGCGCCCTAAGTATGAAGAAACGTGATAGTATTGTTAATATTTGTAAAGCATTAATTAATCAAGTTTCTAAATAGATGAAAAGACTAGTATAAGGATAAAACTTATACTAGTTTTTTTATGTCTAACATCAAATAAAAACTAAAAAGTCAAAAAATCAAAATTTCTGCTTGCATTTATTTTGACATAGGTTATAATAATACATGTGATTAGCACTCGATAACTTAGAGTGCTAATAAATTGTAAATAATAACTAGTAAATAAGGAGTGACATCATATGTTAAAACCATTAGCTGACCGCGTTCTTATCCGTCTAGAAGCAAAAGAAGAAAAAACTAAAAGTGGTATCTTCCTTCCTGATACAGCAAAAGAAAAACCTCAAGAAGGTGTAGTTGTAGCTGTAGGTGCTGGTAAAGTATATGACAATGGTCAACGTGTAGCTCCAGAAGTTAAAGTTGGCGACACTGTTATGTTTGCAAAATATGCTGGTAGCGAATTAGAAATCGATGGCGCTACTCATTTGATTATTAGCGAACGCGATATTTTAGCAGTATTATAATCGCTGATTTATAGTCTATATGACTATAAAAACTGATGATACATTCTATATTGCTTAAGGGCACATATATTTCGTTACATTGGATAGTGTTACTATTTAGGAGGTAATACATATGGCAAAAGAAATCTTGTTTAATGAAGAAGCTCGTCGTGCTTTAGGTCGTGGCGTAGATCAATTAGCAAATGCTGTAAAAGTTACATTAGGTCCAAAAGGTCGTAATGTTGTGTTGGATAAAAAATTCGGTTCCCCAACAATTACAAATGATGGTGTAACTATTGCTCGTGATATCGAACTTCCAGATCCATTTGAAAACATGGGCGCTCAATTGGTAAAAGAAGTTGCTACTAAAACTAACGACGTAGCAGGTGATGGTACTACTACTGCCACAGTATTGGCACAAGCTATGATTCAAGAAGGTATGCGCAATGTAGCAGCTGGTGCTAACCCAATGATTTTGAAAAAAGGTATTGAAACAGCAGTAAAAACTTTGGTTGAAGAAATCAAAAAACGGTCCATCAAAGTTTCTGGTAAAGCTGAAATTGCTCAAGTTGCTAGCGTATCCGCTGCTGATGAAGAAATCGGTGGTTTGATTGCTGAAGCTATGGAAAAAGTTGGTAACGACGGCGTTATCACTGTAGAAGAATCCAAAGGCTTGCAAACTGCATTAAATGTAGTAGAAGGTATGCAATTCGACCGTGGCTACATTTCTCCTTACATGGTAACTGATCCTGATCGTATGGAAGCTGTTATGGATAACCCATACATCTTGATTACTGACCGTAAAATCAGTGCTATCGCAGATATGTTGCCAACACTTGAAAAAGTGGTAAAAGTAGGCAAAGAACTTCTTATTATCGCTGAAGATGTAGAAGGGGAAGCATTGGCTACATTAGTAGTAAACCGTTTGCGTGGTACATTCAAAGCTGTAGCTGTTAAAGCGCCTGGTTTCGGTGACCGTCGTAAAGCTATGCTTGAAGACATCGCAATCTTGACTGGTGGTACTGTAATCACTGAAGATATGGGCCGTAAACTTGATTCCGTAGAACTTACTGACCTTGGTACAGCTCGTCAAGTTCGCATCACTAAAGATGAAACTACAATCATCGATGGTGTAGGCGATAAAGATGTAATTGCTAAACGCGTAAGCCAAATCCGTGCACAAGTAGAAGAAACAACTTCTGAATTCGACCGTGAAAAATTACAAGAACGTCTTGCAAAATTATCTGGTGGTGTTGCAGTTATCGAAGTAGGTGCTGCTACAGAAGTTG
>CABQQJ010000136.1 GCA_902466275.1 uncultured Veillonella sp.
GATCTTGGTCTGTAGCACCAATACGGCGGAAAAAATAATCTGCCGCAGGACTCTGAATAACCCCCATTGTTCCTGCATAAGAGTAACGCAAAATACTTTCACTGCCATAAGTATCAATAGTTTCTTTGAAATTATTGACAATTGCATCAAGGGCTTCATCCCAACTAATACGAGTGTACTGAGCTTCACCAATTCCCTTTTTACCGACACGCTTCATAGGGTACTTCAAACGCAACGGAGAATGGATTACTTTTTCATAATGTGCCATCTTAGGGCATAGCGTACCTCTTGTGAAAGCATGTGTTCTATCCCCTCGAACAGATATTACTTTATTATTATCGACTGATACAATGAGTCCGCATGCATCAGGACAATCGTAAGGGCATACAGATTTATATTCTTTCATGATAAGCACCTCGCTTATAAATTGTATAAACTATAGGATGTATATTTATATTATATTATAGTATGACTCGTATAAGTATAACCTTTTGCACATATTCTGAATTAAAAAGGTTTTAGAAATGATTATTTTATGTATATCAATGCATTCAATTATCACATTACATTTATGACCTCATCATTTATTTTGATATATGTAGTTAAACATTTCAAGTTTTATCGATATTTATCCATTCTCATTCTTACTCAAAGCCTAAACAGATATACTAATAAGTTCTATAAAAATACCAAAATTCTTCAAAAAAATCATGTAATCATTACTAAAAGTCATAACCATATAGTTTTAGGTATAATCAGACATTTTAATAGTGTCGTATAGATTATGTGACAAAAATCACCGGTACGTATGCGTATTTAGTAATGTGTTTCAGACTGTAAGACTATTCAATCTCACTTCTTTCTGTGCTATACTGACATTGTCATTTGAGAGGATATAGAGCTCACCAGATATCATTTAAACTTCATGATATTTTAGAGTGACGTTACTATATCAGGTACATATTTTCTGAAAAGAGGTTTTAACAATGGCAGACGCAAAAAACACTGTTCTTTTCCCTTATGAAACATTGAAAAAATTGAGCATGGACGCTTTCCAAAAATTCGGTTTCTCCGAAAAAGAAGCTGACATCATCCAAGACGTACTTTTGACTTCCGACTTGTTCGGTATTCAAAGCCATGGTATGCAACGTATGGTTCGTTACCACAAAGGTATCACTAATGGCTTGATCAAAATCGACGCAAAACCTGAAATCGTAAAAGAAACTCCAATCTCCGCAGTTATCGACGGTCATGACGGCATGGGTCAATTATTGGGTCATAAAGCTATGGAAATGGCTATCGAAAAAGCTAAAAAATCCGGTGTTGGTATCGTATCCGTACGTAACTCCAACCACTATGGTATCGCTGGTTACTATGCTAAAATGGCATCCGACCAAGGCTTAATCGGTTTCTCTTGTACAAACTCCGAAGCAATCATGGTTCCTGTATATGCTCGTAAAGCTATGCTTGGTTCCAACCCTATCGCTTGGACTGTACCTGCTGATCCTGTTGACTTCTTCTTCGATTGCTCCACTACAGTAGTAACTCGTGGTAAACTTGAAATGTACAACAAAATGGGCAAAGCTACTCCAGATGGCTGGGCTGTTAATAAAGACGGCGTTCCTTCCACTGATGCAGCTGAAGTATTGGGCAACATCTCCCGTCATGAAGGCGGCGGTATCCTTCCTTTAGGTGGTGCTACAGAAGTTCTTGGCGGCCACAAAGGTTATGGTAACGGCATGATTGCTGAATTATTCTCCTCCATCTTGTCTCAAGGCGGTACTTCCAACAAATGTATGGTTGGCGGTAAATCCAACATCTGCCACGGCTTCATGGCTATCAACCCTGAATTCTTCGGTGACCCTGCTGAAATCAAAAAACACTTCTCTCAATTCTTACAAGAATTACGTGAAGCTCCTAAAGCTCAAGGTCAAGACCGTATCTACACTCATGGCGAAAAAGAACATGAATCTGTTGCTAAAGTTAAAGCTGAAGGCATCCCTGTACTTAACGGTACAATGCTTGAAGTTCAAGACCTTTGCAATGAATTAGGTCTAGACTTCAAATCCTACTTCGGCGATTATGTACCAGAAGCTCCTGCTACAATGTTCAAAGGTAACTACTAATACCTAAACTTAGTAATGGCCCTAACAAGGACTTGTAGTTAGTACAGAAGGGGACATAAACACTGTTTATGTCCCCTCTCTTATGTTTTTAACCTCATAGGCTATGAGGTTAAAAAATTTTATGTACTATATCAATTTTTATGATAAGTATATCTGTTATTTTATTGTAAGCTTTTATTTTAACTGAACTTTTACAAATTAACATCATAGCGATTTATTCATCAATTAAATTGATTAAACTACGTCGTCCTGTTGAGCATATATTTTTGTTTTACTTGAAAGGATGATCTTAGAAATGAGTGCTATCACCGTTCTATTAGCGCTATCTCCAATCATTTGGTTGATTGTAGCGTTATCCATCTTGAAATTACCTGCATGGCAAGCAACAAGTGTTGCTGCAATCGGTTCTTTCATCATCGCTATTACAGCATTCCAAGCTGACCCATTTATTATGGTCACTGGTGCCCTTGAAGGTGCCGCATTGGCAATCTGGCCAATCCTATTAGTTATTACAGCTGCTATCTTCGTTTATAACTTGGTAGTACATACGAAAGCAATGGAAACTATTAAAACCATGCTTTCTTCTGTAACATCTGATACTCGTGTACTTGCATTACTACTTGCATGGGGCTTTGGTGCCTTCATGGAAGGTATGGCTGGCTTCGGTACTGCCGTTGCAATTCCTGCAGCTATGATGGTTGCCGTAGGTTTTGACCCACTTAAATCTATCATCGCATGTCTCGTTGCAAACTCCGTACCAACAACATTTGGTTCTATCGGGATTCCAACAACTACATTGGCATCCTTAACAAACCTTGATCCAAGCCATTTAGGTACATTCATTTCCGTACAATTGTTCTTGCTTAACCTTATCGCTCCATTCTTTGTTGTTATGATTATTGGTGGCGGTATTAAAGCGTTAAAAGGCGTATTCCTTGTAACATTGCTTTCTGGTTTAGCATTAGCAGTTCCTGAAACTGTAATCAACGCTGTAATGGGTCCAGAATTATCCGTAATTTCTGCATCCATCGTTATCATGGCAGTTATCATTATCTGTGCAAAAATCATGCCTCCTAATGATCCTGAATACGCAGTTAAACAAACTGGCGAAGTTCCAAAAGTTTCTGGTGGTGAAGGCCTTGTAGCTGCAATGCCATTCATCTTAATCTTCGTATTATTGTTATTAACTTCTAAATTGTTCCCTGCAATTAATGGTCCTCTTGCGTCCATTAAAACATCTGTACCTATTTATCAAGGTGCTGGTGCAAAACCTTACACATTCGTATGGATTGCAACTCCTGGTATTATGATTTTTATCGCTGGTATTGTTGGTGGTTTCATCCAAAAAGCAAAAGCTGGCGAAATCTTCGGTACATTGGGTAGCACAGTTAAAAACTTGAAATTCACATACCTTACAATCATCACAGTTGTTATGACAGCTAAATTGATGACTTACTCTGGTATGACTGCAGACATTGCGAAAGCAATGGTTGCTGGTACAGGTTCCTTGTACCCACTATTCGCTCCTATCGTAGGTGCGTTGGGTGCCTTCTTGACTGGTTCCGGTACAAACTCCAACGTATTGTTTGGTCCACTTCAAATTGCAGCAGCTCAAGGCTTAGACCCTACAAGCTGGGAAGATCTTGGCTTCTGGTTAGCAGCTGTTAACTCCGGTGCAGCTGGTATCGGCAAAATGTTGTCCCCACAATCCATTGCGATTTCTATTGGTGCCGTAGGTCCTGCTTTGAAAGCATACCTAGAAAACCACAAAGAAATCAATGCAGAAGAAGCTCACAACTTAGAACATGAAATCGAAGCAAGCGTTATCATGAACAGCGCATTCAAATACTTCTTGATCTTCATCGTTATGCATGGTTGTATCTCCTTCTTCGGTCAACATTTCATCCATGAAATTCACCACTTCTTCTTCTAAGATTTGGTAACATAAAAAGAACAGCTCTTAATGAGCTGTTCTTTTTTATTGTTATATATTAGGATATTCCAAGTAATACAACCTTAAGGAGT
>CABQQJ010000137.1 GCA_902466275.1 uncultured Veillonella sp.
GAGCAAAATTAATAAGGAAGAGATCCACTTCTATATTCTTCCTGGAGAAAAAGAGTTAGTAGGAGATATGACATATTGGAAGGTAAATCCTACGGAAGCACAACGATTAGTAGGCATTACGATGGGAAATTTACCAGCTAATGAAATGACACAATTTGTAACAGCTCCAACTAATAGTACAACCAAGGTTGCACCAGAATCAGAACATAATGGTGGGACTATTACAAAGCCAACAGAACCTGGTGATGAGAGTAGTAAAAAACGGTAAAAGGGGAATAGTATGAAAAATAAAGAAGAAATTAAAGAAATCGTATTACAATTAGCACAAGCTGCTTTCGATAAAAAAGGTAGAGATATTGAAATCCTCGATTTAGAAGGTATATCTATGTTAGGTGATTACTTCCTAATTGCTAGTGCGAATAATATCAAGCAATCTCAAAGTATTGCTGATGAAATGGAAGATAAAGCAGCAGAATTGGGCATGACAGTCAACCACAGAGAAGGTTACCGTGAAGGGGAATGGATTTTACTTGATTTTGGCGATGTTATTTGTCATGTCTTTGGTGGTGATGAATTGCGTGAATTCTACAGTCTAGAAGAATTGTGGAATGATGCTGGTCGAGTTCCATTTGAAGGAGTATAATATGGCTACAGAATTGTTGGAAAATACAATTGCCACATTAAAAGTATTGCGTACTAGTGACCAAGGGGCCTTTCTAGATGGTCAAACAGGCAATACAAATGATGATATTTTGCTTCATAAGGATCAACAAACATCTCCAGTTGCTATTGGTGATGAGGTAGAGGTATTTTTATATCGCGATCCAAAGGGGCGTTTAACTGCTTCTATGCGTTTACCAGCTATGAAGGTTGGCCAAATTGGTTATGTTGAGGTTATCAATACTACAAATTTTGGTTGTTTTGTTGAGGTAGGTACAGAACGTGGTATCTTTATGCCTCATGCGGAGATGCGTGGTAGACCTCAGGTAGGTGAAAAAGTATGGGTTCGTCTATATACTGATAAATCCGGTCGTTTGGCGGTATCCATGGATGTAGATGATGAAATGCGTCGTGCTTCTAAAGCTGCAACAGAAGCTATGGTAGGACAACTTGTAAAGGGGGCAATCTATAATTTAACTAGTGAGGGGGCTTTTTTTATTACCCCTGAGCGTTGGATTGCCTTTTTGCATCGTTCCGAAATGACGAGAAAGTTAAAAGTAGGGGAAATGATTGAAGGCCGTATTACTTTCAAACGTGATGATGGTCGCGTTAATGTCTCTATGCGTCCTACAAAGGAAAAGGCTCTTGTTTCAGATGGAGATATTATCATGGGGTACCTGTTAAATCGTGGGGGTAAGATGCCTTATAGTGATGAATCTTCTGCTATGTTGATTAAAGATAAATTTAACATTAGCAAATCTGCCTTCAAACGTGCTTTGGGGCATTTAATGAAAGAGAAAAAGATTGTTCAAGAGGAGGGGTGGACATTACTTACCGACATAGGTCGGCAGTGGACACCGCCTGCTAATAATGAGTCCCAAGATGAGGAATAAAGTCAATGAAAATAGTCATTGTAGGTGCTGGTAAGGTTGGTTATTCATTAGCACAACGACTTATTCAAGATGATCATGATGTATATGTCATCGACCGTTCTCCAGAACGCATTCATAATCTTGAAAATACGTTAGATGTTAGTCTAGTTCTAGGGAATGGCAGTGATGTTCAATTATTGAATGAAATCGATATGTCTGATGTTGGTATGTTTATTGCTGTTACTGATTCAGATGAGGTTAATATGCTATCCTGTTCGGTAGCAAAAATAAAAGGTGTTCCTACGACTATTGCACGCGTTCGCGATAATAGTGTGGCGGAACATATGGATGAGGAGATACGAGCTCAATTAGGTGTTGATCTTTTCATCAATCCTGAAATGGTTACAGCTCAAGAGTTATTACGAATTTTAGAAACACCATCAGCTATAGATGTTGAGGAGTTCGGACAGGGTGCTGTGCGCCTTATGGAATTCAAATTGAATAATGAATTTCCTCTATTAGAACAGCCACTAAAAGAAATTCGCTTTCCTGAAGGTGTTCTATTAGTTGGTATTTTGCGCTATGGTGAAATGATTATTCCGCATGGTGAAAGTCGCTTACAGGCTGATGATAGTGTATTTTTCCTAGGTTTGAAAGAGTCCGTTTCTGAAGTGGAGAACCTTTGGTTCCATAATTATAATACATTCTATAAACGGGCTGTCATTATTGGGGCAGGTCTCTTAGGTCGGAACTTAACTGTATTACTAGAAAAAGCTGGTTTTTCTGTGAAGGTTATTGAAAAAGACTTTGACCGTTGTGAGAACCTGGCAAATCAAGTGGATAAAGCTATGGTTATCAATGGAGATGGCACTGATTTTGATTTGCTTGAAGCTGAGGAAATTGCTGATAGTGATGTAATTATTGCTCTAACTGATGACGATAAACTTAATTTACTAGTAGCACTCGTAGGTAAGCATATGGGCATCCCAAAAACCGTTGTTCGTGTGGGACGGCCAGAATATATTATGCTGATGGAGCAAGTAGGTATTGACGTTGTATTTTCTCCACGTTTATTAACAGCAAGTCAAATTTTGCGCTTTGTACGAAGTGGAGAAGGGGTTGTATCTATTTCCACCTTTGAAGGTGGTAAAGCCGAATCTATCGAAATTGAAATTACCAATGAATCGCCTGTGGCAGGTAAACAATTGAAAGATATACGTTTACCTGGGAAGGCCTTAGTAGGTGTAATTTTACGGGAAAATGAAGCTATCGTACCTCGTGGTAATACTCAAATTTTAGATGGTGATCATATCGTTCTCTTTACATTACCTGAATCGGTAAGCAAATTGCTTAAATATCTTACTTAGTAAGGAGGGGCTATGCGAATTCAAATCGTTATGTCCTTAGTGGGTCGACTACTCTATATATTTGGGGTTTTTACTTTAATCCCTTTTATATACAGTGTTGTATTTGAAACTGCATATTGGTCATTCCTTATAACTACAAGCCTTTCTTTAGTTTTGGGGACGCTTTTATCTTATTACGGTTGTGAAAGTCAAAGCTTTAGTATTCGTGATGGGTTCTTAGTTGTATCCTCTACTTGGATATTCACGGTTATTTTGGGGGCTTTACCTTTTTTGGGGAGTGGCATATTGACTAATGTTTTTGATGCTTTATTTGAAGCCACTTCGGGTATTACTGCAACTGGTGCAACTATTATTTATAGTGTTGATGCGTTACCAAACACATTTGTATTGTGGCGTGGTCTTATGCACTGGGTTGGAGGGATGGGGATCATCGTCCTTATCTTATCATTTTTAAAGAATTTAGGAGCAGATGCAGCACATTTCTTTAATGCAGAGGCATCTGTACCAAAGCCTGGCGTTGTAATGCCACGTATTCAATCAATGGCCACCAAGCTTTGGCAGTTGTATATTGCCTTTACTGCTCTTTGCTTTCTTATGCTGTGGGCTGGAGGCATTGAACCTTTTGATGCGTTAAACTATGCCTTTTCTATTATTGCCACGGGTGGATTTGCACCGACATCAGCAGGGGCTTTTATCTATGAACAAAGTAATTATATTTGTTTAGTATTTATATTCTTTATGTTTCTTGCTGGTGGCAATTTCTCTGTGTATTACAATGCACTTCAAAAAGGAATTCGCGTTTTAATTAATGATTTTGAAACACGTATGTACTGGCTTGTAGTGTTTATTGGTATTGCCATTGTATCAATATCTCTAGCATTACAATCTAGCTATTCTAGTCCTTTAGAGATTGTTAGAAATGCTGCCTTTAATTTAGTTTCGCTTCAAACTGGTAGTGGTTTTGCTATTAGTGATTATGATTTGTGGCCTGCTGCAGCACAGATGATGTTATTTATTTGTACATTTTTTGGTGGTTGTAGTGGTTCTACAACGGGCGGTGTAAAGATTATTCGCCTCATTATTTTAGTTAAGAGTAGTATTATTTATTTAAGAAAATCCATTCATCCAGATATGGTGCAAGTGGTTCGTATTAATGGTAAGCCAATGCCTACTAAATGGATTCAGATGACACAACAATTTTTATTTTTATACTTAATGATTTATGTAGTATCTGTTTTCCTCA
>CABQQJ010000138.1 GCA_902466275.1 uncultured Veillonella sp.
GAAGCCTTTTACATAGTTGACGCCATTCGCATCACGATCACGCATTGTGTACGTATGGATCAATACACTGAAAATACCATTTTTGTCTGTTTTAACATCGTAGTACATAACTACATTTGTTTTATCAGCTTCTTTGGCATTCAATTTTTCTACGTCGTTTTGTACTTTAGCAACGTATTTTTTGATAGTGTTATTGATTGCTTTTTCTACAATTGGGCTAACAGATTTAACTGTTGGGAACACTAGATCAAGATGATCTGTAGTGGATTCCACTGGAGATACAGCCACCTCTTTACGGTCCATATAGCGGTCCGCATTTGGTGCTACCACTTCAACTGCATTGCGATCAACTTTTGTTGCTACAGAGCGTAACGCACGGTTTTGCTCAGGTGTAGCAGTGCTAGAAATACGATATGTTAAATCGTTACGATTTACTTTATTCGTATCAGCTGGAGCTGCTTGTACTGTAGCAGTGTCTTTAGTTACAGGAATTTCGCTTGCTGCGAAGGATACCACTGGCAACGCAGCAGCCATCATGATGAGTACAGACTGTTTTAATTTCATTGTTTACCTCTTATTGTTGTTCTTGCTCAGCTTTCATAGCTAAAGCTTCTTCTTTATTGAATTTGTGTGCTACAACACGACGAACAAGGTATAAACCAGCGAAGATGAATGCAAGCAATCCTAACCATTGTGCTGTGCTTTCAAATTCAGGACCTACTAATTCAAGTGGAGATTCACCACCACCAGTTGTAACAGACAATACAATAATAACAGCTATGATTACACCAATCAAGCTTTCACCAACAATCAAACCAGAAGCGAAGAGAACGCCGCGGCGGTTAGATTGTTCTACATCGTACTCAGCAAGTTCGCCAGCACGCATTTTAGCACGAGCTACTAGGTAACGGCCTACGAAATAGCTAATGAAAGAACCTAAGATAAGAGGTACTTCCAATGTTGGAGGCAAGTAGATACCCATACCAACAGCCAATGGAGGCAATGTTAAGGTTGCAGTTGTGCTCTTGAGAATCAAGTTGACGATAATCGCCACAACACCAACGCCAACACCGATTAAGATATAGTCCCAATCCATGCTAGAGTTGAAGATACCTTGTGCAATGGTAGTCATCAAAGTCGCTTGAGGAGCAGATAATGCAGCGTTTGGATCCATTTCAGCACGTGGTAACGCACCTGTGAAACCGTATGCTTGATAAAGCAAGTTAAGAACTGGAGCAATTGCAATGGCACCGGCTACAGAACCAAGTAACAAGGCAATTTGTTGACGCCAAGGTGTAGCACCAACGAGTTGGCCAGTTTTCAAATCTTGTAAATTATCATTAGAAATAGATGCAATCGCAATAACTACGGATGTCATAAAGATAGCCATAGCAGTAGCGAACTGAACACCTTCTTGTGTAGCAAATAAATTATTTTCCGCTGCGATAAAGTATACAACTAAGGAAGAAATAATAGTCGCTAAAATACCGATACCAGAAATTGGAGAAGCAGATGTACCGATAAGGCCTGCCATATAGCCACATGCTGCAGCTACGAAGAAGCCAATCAATAAAGCTACTACGATACCTACTACAACGAGTGTCCACATTAAACCTGCACTAATAGGTACGACAGATACGAAATCCCAGAATGTAAATACTAAACCAATAAGAATAAGTATGAATACACCTAAAACGGATTTTGTACTCATATCTGTATCCATACGATGCAATTCACGTTCTGCGGAACTGCTATTCATGGATTTAACAGAAATTTTCATACCTTCGATGATAGGTTTGATTAAGGTAATCAAAGTCCAAATCGCAGCAATACCAATAGCACCAGCACCGATGAAACGAACTTTAGATTTCCAAATAGCCATCGCAAACTTAGCAGTAGCACCGCCATCTGGAGCAAACATGTTAGTGAAGTAAGGCACGAAGCCAGCCCACGCGATGAGTACACCAACGAGGATAGCGATACCAGAAGCGATACCGATAAGGTAACCAGCACCTAACAACGCTGTAGAGAAGCCCAATGGAATTTGAGTAATACCTTTGCTACCTACAGGAAGCCAGAAGCTCATGCTATCGCCAAGCACTTTGAAACCATTTGCACAAAGGCTAATAAGACCAGCTACAAAGCCACCGGACACAATATCTGTCATACCGGAGCTAGATTGAGGGCCTTGTTCACCATTGTGAGAGCCAACCTTTAAAATTTCTGCTGCTGCACGGCCTTCAGGATATGGTAGATCGCTATTCACTACCATGGCACGACGCAATGGAATGGTGAATAATACACCTAGAGAGCCACCACAGGCACAGAGCAAGAATGTTTGCCAGAATGGAAATCCGTTCCAATACCCAAGCATGAGTAAACCTGGCAAGATAAAGATAATGGCGGACAATGTACCAGCCGCAGAAGCCTGCGTTTGTACCATGTTATTTTCAAGAACATTAGAATCCTTGAAGAACCGTAAAATTGCCATTGAAATAATAGCTGCCGGAATGGATGACGAGAACGTCAAACCTACCTTCAAACCGAGATATACGTTAGATGCTGTAAAAATAACAGTAATCAATGCACCAAGTAGCATCCCACGTAACGTCAGTTCCGGCAGATGAAGGTCATGGCTCATAAAGTCATGTTTCATAAGTACTTACCTCCTCTGTGAAATCATAAACTTAAAACAATATACTAAGCTACTTCCATTTTATCGTGTTAAAGCGATGATTTCAATATATATGCGACATTTATAATGTATACATATGAAAATTATAAATTTAAGTTTCCCACAAATATCTTGAAAGGTCTATTCTGTATCCAAAACACTTTATTAAGCGTGGTAGCCCTCCAAAAGCCTCCAAAGCTATCCACCCTGCTTCGCAGGGCCGCTAAGTCGTTTTTGGAGGACCCCCACGCTAATATATACCTAATCGTTTACCCTAAAAATAGACCTTTCATTATTCACCAAATAAAATATTTAATTTATAATTTTTCTACATATAACGCATTATCAATCTTACATATAGATTGAAATCATAAAGGTATGGGGAGAAGGAAAGCGCAATATACATCCCCTTTCTTATATGCGCATTATGCATATACACCTATCAATTATATGAAAATAGAAATCATTCTCTTTTATTCTGTACAAATATACAGGATTTTATATAATTAAATTACCGACAGTAAGGTCGGCATGTCTTTTAAGGAGGTTGTAAACATTATGGAAACAAGAATTGAATATGATTCAATGGGACCAGTCGAAGTCGACGCTAGACGAATTTACGGACCTCAAACGCAACGCTCGTTCAATAACTTCAAGATCGGTGACCACCGCATCCCTATTGAACAAATCAAAGCGCTTGCGCTTGTCAAAAAAGCATGTGCTTTAACCAATGCAAAGTGTGGCGCAGTAACTGAGGAAAAAGCGAAACTCATCGCTCAAGTAGTAGATGAAATCGTGGACGGCAAATGGGATGAAGAATTCCCGTTAACCGTATTCCAAACAGGCTCTGGCACACAAACTAACATGAATGTGAACGAGGTAATCGCTCACCGGGCTAAACAGTTAGATGAAAGCAACCCGCTTCATCCTAACGACGATGTAAACCGCGGCCAAAGTACAAACGATACATTCCCTACGGCAATGCATATCTGTGCGTACTTTGAAATTACAAAACGCGTAATTCCTGCATTGGACGGTCTTATCGAATCCTTTGAAAAATTGCAAAAAAAAGGGAAAGGCTTGCAAAAAGTTGGTCGTACCCACCTACAAGATGCTACTTTTATCATGGTAGACCAAGAAATTAGCGCCTTTGTGGACGGCCTAAAAACTGCCAAAACTATGCTCCTTCAAAATGCTGACCACCTCCTCGACGTAGCACTCGGTGGTACTGCGGTTGGTACAGGTGTGAACACGCCTAAAGGCTATCTAGACGTTATGGAAACTGTATTGCCAGAGGTAACAGGCGCTCCATTCCGTGTTAAGAATAACAAATTCCAAGGACTTGCTCTCAAAGATGCATTTATGATGGCTCACGGTGCACTTAACACATTAGCGACTACCCTATTTAAAATCGCCAACGACGTCCGTTTCTTAGGCTCTGGTCCTCGCTGTGGCT
>CABQQJ010000139.1 GCA_902466275.1 uncultured Veillonella sp.
GCATAGAAAAAGAGGCACCAGTAGGCCTCCCCCCTTTCATAGCGATATATAGCTCAAGGTTTGGTTTAGGATTGTTTTTTAGATTAAATATGTGTGTGCGAATAAAACCTTCTGTGTGTTTTGTTTGCGAGTTAAGAAAAGGTTATGACATCGCTATGTAGTGCTGATTTAGCACTACTTTCGCAAAACAATTATGTAATTAATAACATAATTACTTTAGTATTATATGCAAGATTAAACTATGTTAATACTTACATATAACTTGATACATATATATTGATATAATATAAATAGAGATTTACGACTTTTGCACGCTAACCACAGCCAAATCTATCCTGAATTTTGACTAATGCGAGATTCCCTATGAACACAGCAGAGTTTACCAAAAAATACTATATTGATCGCCGAGGATCTCATTCCAGAAAATGGGACGGACAACATTTAAAATTCAATCGCATCGATTTATTACCACTATGGGTGGCGGATATGGATTTTATGCCGCCCCGGTGCATCCAAGAGGCGATTTGCAACTATGTGAAAGCTACTCCTTTAGGCTATACCATGACAAATCCCAATTACCTAAAGGCTGTCATTAGTTGGTACAAACGTCATCATAACTGCACAATCGTTAGCGACTGGCTTACTAGTGCCCCCAATGTTATTACAGCCATCATGTGGTGCATAGCAGCTTTCACAAAAACAAATGATGCCATCGCAGTGTTAAGCCCTGTGTATGGCGCATTCGACAGTAGCACCAGCGATGCGAAGCGGCAAATCATCGCCGTTCCCATGACGCGCAACGAAGATAATCGCTATGCCGTTGATTATGAAGCCTTTGAGGCCGCTATCATTAAACACGATGTAAAATTGTTTATTCACTGTAATCCACACAATCCAGTAGGCCACGTATGGACTGCAGAAGAAATGGATCGACTATTTAGTATCTGCCAGCAACATAAGGTCCTTATCATTAGTGATGAAATCCATCAGGACCTCATCACGGGACTTACACCATTTACATCTGCATTAACTGTGTCTAAAGGAGCGTATACAGACAGGCTCATCGCCATGTCCTCGTTGTCAAAATCGTTCAATATAGCTAGCCTGCACCACGCAGAGGTCATTATCCCTGACGAAGAACTGCAGAATCATTACAACGCCTTTAAAGCCCTTGTATACCATACAGATTCGGACGTTCTTGCCGAGGCAGCCATCACAGCTGCCTACACGCATCCAGAAGCAGAAGCATGGCTAACGGACCTACTCAATGTAGTGAAAGAAAACTATGATTATATGTGCAATAAACTACTTGCCAACTTGCCTGAACTTCGCATTAGCCCTATGGACGGCACCTATTTGGCTTGGATCGATTTTAGCGCTTATCTTAAACCAGAGGAAATGCATGATTTCTTTGAAAATAAATGCGGTATTGCACCAAGCTTTGGTGAATGGTTTGGTGGTGAAAGCTACGCAACCTTTGTGCGCTTGAACTTGGCCACAAGCCTTGAGAACATCAAAATTGCTACGAATGCTATCCTACAAAATATTTAAATATTACAGGTCTAAAATAATAGTTAATTTTCAATATCACTATATAATCAAAAGAGGCAGTCACAGCTGTTTAGAACACGTCTGTGACTGCCTCTTATTATATTTAAACCTACTTTTAGCTAATCATACGTTACTATTACCGACATCTAAAGCCTTTATTAGGAGTATTAAAGCAATTATTTATCAGGAGTATTTGAAATAATCGATTATTCGGAACGTTTGAAAAGCCTTTTAGCAGGGATATTTAAATAGCTTTTACTAAGAATGTTAAAAATCGTTTTTTACTAAGAATGTTTAAAATGGCCTTTTAGTAAAGATATTTAAAATAAAATTTACTAGGAACGTTTGAAATGGTCTTTTGCAAATTGCATGTCTTGCACTAATTCTAATGTACCAAGGTAATTATTGTTTTGGTCGCGCACCGCCATATAGTTTACATAGAATGGACGACCTACCTTTTCAAGCCATACCGCCACATTATCGCGTTCCCCTTTGCGGAAGGATTCGATAATACCGCGTACGATAGGCTCTATCTTTGGAGGATGGCAAGAGTATACATCGCGACCGATAGCTGTAGTAGGGCGTTTAAAGACCTTTTCACCATCGTTGAAGTAACGGTTAATGTCTTCGTGGTCAACGAAGGTTACTTCCATTGGCATTGTATTAAGCATGGCATTTAATTGATCTACAGTTAAGCTACCACCTATTAGAGCAATAGTATTATCATCGCCACTTGCTTTTGTTGTTTGTGTAGCTAATGCAGCCTCAGCCTCTGCCCAAGCAACGCGTTCTACGCCAAAGATTTCTTCGTATTGTTCAGTATCTTTGTAAATTTGGTACCATTCTTCAGTACTAAAGTTCTCTGCACAGATTGGGAACAAGATATTTTGCTCTTTGTAGATCATCTCTTGAGCACGTGTGAGAAGACCATCAAACTCTTCGTACCAAGCATCATCAATAGACTTAGCACGAGCTAGACGACCAAAGCCATCGCGAATATCGTCATCAACAGTCCACATAACCATGGATGGGCCAGAAATATCATAGGCTACTTTCAAATGTGGATATAAAAGATCGCCCTTCTTAGCGTAGTGAATAGATACTTGGCGTACTTCGTTTACATCATCTACGGTAGCCGTTTTGCTGGCCACTTTAACCTTTGTAGCTTCAATCAAAGCATCGAGAGCTTTGTTTTCTTCTGTTAATCGATTGAGTGGATGACCTACTGTTTCGACTAGCGTTACTACGCTTTGACTTTTTTCTTGTGCTTCTAGTACAGCCTCAACCTTAGCGTGTTCAGACTCCATTTGTTCATGGATAGTGGAGCCGTGGAACAAGGCAGAGTGAAGGTCACATAATTGTTGAACCTCTGCTAGTGGTGTGCCTTCACGCATAAGGCCTTGTTCAGCTTTCATGATTTCACTAGCCTCAACATGGGCGAATTGACTAGCAAAGTCTTCACGAACCGCACCAAGGTCTTCACCTGTGCCTAAACGTTTCAAGAAGCCTTTGAGCTGCTCTACGCGTTCGCTATCTTGAACTGTATCTTCAGCCTTAGTTTCGGAATCTTCATCAGTATTAGCTGGCGCTGTAGTAGATACTGGTTCACTGTTTTCTACTGCATTTGCTGCAACTGTGCTAGATGCTACGTTAGCAGATGCATCCGTAACATTAGACTTTGTAGCCGCTGCGGTAGGCGCTACGCCAGAATGACCCGTAGTTTCCGCATCATCACCAGATAGATTTGGCATTTCACCTTCTAAGGTAAAGCCAGCTTTCATGAAAGCGCCCACGATATCGATCATGGATACGCCTTTCATCTTAGCCCCTTTCGGGATGGTCATGATTTTACCAACAGAGTTCAACATCACCTTGTTTGTAATTTCGCTGAACCCTAATTCTTTCATAATATCTGCTACTTCAGGATATTCTGTTACCAAATCATATACAGATTTGGATAGATCTAATTTCTTTTCCATTTTGAGCCCCTCATGTCAAAATCTTTATAAAATACTTACTAATATTAATGAGCCCCTATACGTAAAAATCTCGCATATAAGGCTATCTATTTACTGTGAAAGGTCTATATATAATGACCTATGCATCTATGATAAACGATATCGATTAGAAAATCTGTATCCGTGGCAATACTTTTGAAAGTAATTCAAAATTTTTCAGAATATCATGTAACGCTTTACCAATAGTAACTCTTTACCAATAAAATAAATTATACGCTTATACGCTCGAAAACAGTAAAAAAAGATAAAAATAACGGATAGATGATTATCCATCCCGGCTCATACATGAAGGGAGACACATCAACTATCCGTTATATATTTAAATTACTTGTCTATTACTGTTTCTGTTTCTGTTTCTGTTTCTGTTTCTGTTTCTGTTTCTAACAAGTGTACCACTTAATCATGATGTGGTTTCAATGCTTTTTCGTAGTTTTCAGAAACTTTGTCCCAGTTAATAACTCGGAAGAATTCCTTGATATAGTCTGGGCGACGGTTTTGGTAGTGCA
>CABQQJ010000140.1 GCA_902466275.1 uncultured Veillonella sp.
CGACAACTAACAAGGCATTAAAGCGTAGCATTAGACCGATGACCATCACTAAAATACCTGACAAAATCAACATATGGACACATCCTTTCTACAAATCATCCATAACACATATAACCATAAAGATACGTTATATGTATATATTATATACTGAATAGTCATAATCTTACACAAAAAAATACCTTGTATCTAAATTTAGTGAATGTCCCTGATCTGCGATCAGAGCATAAAACACTCAAATAGAGTACAAGGTAATTTACGTAATTAATATAACGCTTTCTTAATTAATTTAATTCTTTCTTAAATAATATAGTTGTATGCTGTTTTCCTCTAAAATGAACCTTATCATACGCCGTAAACCCAAAGGATTCATACATTTTAGGCAACCACGGATGCTCCTTAGCCGTTCCTAATGTAACAATATGTGTTTTAAACTGTTCTTTTAAAAGCTCCTCTGCATAGCCCAAGACTTCCCGTGCATATCCTTTGCCTTTGAAAGCTGGTGCTGTTACAAAATGAGCAATATGCGGATATTTATCCGGTGTTGAGTATTTCACCCAAGGCATACAAAACGTAATAGAACTAACTAATTGCCCATCAATATACAAGCCGTATACAGGATAATTTTCAATCCACTCCTTAGATTCCTCTTCCGTAAAATCAATAGCGTCGAAGCTAATAGGATAGTCTTTTATAGCTGCATAACCGTCGATTAATACCTTATGATATTCTGCTGTGTCTGCTACTGTTAATTGTCTAAATTCTTTCATGGTCTTTCCCTCATATCTATATTTTATTCACAAACTGCGTATATTAATTCACTGTGTGAAAGTAATTATACACCTATATGTATTTATTTGCAATATATTTACATAAATATTATATAAAATCATAATATCTATAAAGGAAATCTTATATGCAATAATGTAATATATAGACCAACCCTCAACCATACTAAGTATCAAATAAATAAAAGGTCCAAATTCTCAACCGAAAGAGTGTTTGTATAAAAATAAGCAGAATACAATTTAGATATCAGTCAACGATTTCATTCTGTCTAACCATAATTGACGAATTCCTATAAAATAAGCACAATACCACAAAAAGATTTAGACAAAAAAACAGGATGTATCAAAGATACATCCTGTTTTGAGCTTTTACAATCTCTAGAGAAAGTTAACCCTATTGATTATTGTATATACGGGAACCGTATACGTCACGTTCGTTTTTAGGTTCGTTATTAACGCGAACACGTTCAGTTTTATGACGATCGTTATCATCACCAGAAATACGATCAACACGGAAGTGGTTAAGACGAATATTTTGTAATTCAGGACCAAATTCGTTCATAGCACGTTTCATGTTGTCATCGATAGGAGCACCATTTTGAAGTGCACGGTACAACATAGTAGCGAATTCGTAACGAGTCATCTTAACATCGCCTTTGAATGTGCCATCAGGGTAGCCAACAAGGATACCATTACCAGCCAATTGGCTAATGTATTGGTAAGCCCAGTGGTTACGAGGAACGTCTGGGAATTCAGCAGTTTTGCTTGGATCAATTGCATGTGGAGTCAAGATTTGTAACAAGTTGTTATATTTGTTTTCCATATCTTGAAGACGTGCGTTCAATTCAGCAATTTCACGACCCATAGCTACGCGAGAACGGGACTCAGGGGAACGTTTACCAAGACGAAGGGATACGCCTGCGTTCAATTGAGTTTCACCAGTACCTACAGTACCACCAACGGAGAACATTGTGTCTTCGTTAGGACGGTAGAAAGCGCCCAATGCAGCGGAGTTAGCATTGTGGTAGTGACCATAACCAGCAGCGATTGTCCATTTGTCATCTGGGTTGAAGTCCAATGGATGCAATGCAGCCAATGCAGCAGAACCTGCACCTACTTTGTTAACCCGTCTTTCAACAGTACCAACACGACTAGTCAAGTTCTTAATATTGTTATTGATTTGGCCAGGTGTGGAATTGTTGATTTGTGTTTGTAAGTCATTAGCTACGGAATATAATTGGCTACCGTTTACAGCATCTGTAGAAGTAGCGGAGATTTCCCCAGCCGCAACATTTTTAATTTGACGCTCAGCACCAACTTTACCTACAGACACGGAACCATTAGCAGCAGAACCTACGCCAGCAAAGCCACCGAAGGTATGACGAGCGATGGTTGCACTACTTTGAGCTGTAGCTTCACTTGTAGTGGAACCTGTACCTAAAGCGATAGAGTTTAAATGTGTTGCATTTGCATGATCACCAATCGCCATAGCGTAGTCAGCTGTAGCACTTGCATCAGAACCAAACGCATTAGAACGCACGTTAGTTGCCTGTGCACCAGCGCCAAATGCTTGAGCATGATCACCAGATGCAAGAGCAGAGGAACCCATAGCAACAGAATGATTATTGGTTGCTTGTGCGCTAGAACCAATCGCATTAGATTTATAGCCAGACGCTAGTGCTTCATAGCCAATAGCTTGTGAGCGAACTTCGGAAGCCTTTGCACGTGTACCAATAGCAGTAGACCATGTACGTTGTGCTTCAGCAGAATGACCAATAGCAATAGATTCATTCATCAACGCTTTGGAAGAATTCCCCATTGCTAATGCAGAGGTACCTGCTGCAGTATTGTTAACACCTATAGCGACAGAATTACTTTTCCAGTCACCAGTTCTCTTTGTAGCATCATCTGGCTCATTTTCATAATCACGATCACGGAAGTTTGCATCAGATTCTTTTACAGTATTACCACTACCATACGCAACTGCATTATTAGTACCTGTAACAACATTAGTGTTGTCCATTACAACAGAAGCAGCGTCTACCGGATTAACATTCGCACCAACAGCAGTGACAGCAGCCAATACAGCAAATGCTAATTTTTTGGAATGTTTCATTTCTCTCATCTTACACCCTCACTAAATTAAAAAATCATCCAAATTACAATACAATTTTTCATTCTCTCTATGTTCCGTCTCTCACCTCGGTCTGAACAGGCGCATATTCTAAATTAGCATAAAGAAATACCCCTATATCAGTTTAAGAAAAATTTATATTGTCGATTACCCGCATAGCATATCAAAGTTTTACGATATACACAACCCTTTTTTCTAACACAAACCAAATTACCAAGTCTTTATACCTATCAAAATCCGCTTTATTCCTAGCTTTATAGGGAAATAAATTTTACTCATTATTTTCCCTTATGAGTTAAATTTTTCGCAACTTTGTAAACTTTTCTCATATAACAAACTGTATAACTTATAAATAAATAACCACCTTATAAGTACGCAAAATATACCTTATATCCTCATTAATTCACATTCACACTTAATTCATGAATTATATGTGAATTAAACTGTTTTGTATATTTAATCAACAACTTAACATTTTATTATAATTTTATATTTCTATAGTAGCAATATCTATCAATGCAAATCAATGCTCAAAAAGACAATAACGAGAATGTTATGAGAATAAACATGACAAATATGATTTATATTGGCCAATATTTTATGTATATGCTCAAAAAAAAGCCCCCTCCTCTTCATGAAGATAGGGGCTTTATAACAAGAATCTTTCTTTATTATATGTAATTATGCTAATAATGCACTTACAAGTGCTTCTGCTTTATTAAAATCGGATTCTTCTGGATTCCAGTTGCATTTGATTTCAGGTTCTACTACAGAGAATCCGTATTTAGTCAACTCTTCACGGAGTACCTTTGTAGATTCACCAGACCAGCCATAGGTACCAAATACAGCAGCCTTTTTATTTTTAAATTTCAACTCACGCAAGAAATCGAGCCAACCAGCTACGGAAGATAATACGCTATTACCTACTGTTGGGGACCCTACAGCAATAGCTTTAGACTTAAAGATTTCTGTCATGATGTCATTTTTATTGGTTTTACTAATATTGAAAATCTTAACACGTGTATCAGGAGATTGCTTAGC
This sequence comes from uncultured Veillonella sp., assembly GCA_902466275.1. GTDB lineage: Bacteria > Bacillota > Negativicutes > Veillonellales > Veillonellaceae > Veillonella. The sequence goes on from CABQQJ010000140.1 coordinate 3,961, forward strand.
AATTTCTTCAGCAATCTTATGTGCCAACTTCTTGGTGCCGTCCCACATAGTGTCGTATACTATTGTGATTTGATTCTCTTGATATGCT
>CABQQJ010000141.1 GCA_902466275.1 uncultured Veillonella sp.
CAAGAAGAAATTCCTGGGGTACGAGGACGTCATATTTCAGGCGAACTTATGGGCTCTACCGAGGCTGTAGAGGTAAAAGATCTTAGTACTATACCATTCCCATATGTAGAAGAGGATATGGAGGATTTAGAACATAAAATCATCTACTATGAATCCTCTCGGGGATGTCCATTCTCTTGTCAGTATTGCTTATCTGGCAATAAGAATACAGTGCGATTCTTCCCACAAGAGCGAACTTTTAAAGAATTACAATGGTTTATCGACCATAAGGTAAAGCAAGTTAAGTTTGTAGATAGAACATTTAACTGTGCACCACATCATCATCGTCCGTTGATGGAATTTATGCGTGATGCTCATACAGAGACTAACTTCCATTTAGAAATGGAACCTGAGCTCATGACGGAATGGGAAACAAATATTCTCTGTGAAACACCACCAGGGCGTATTCAAATCGAAGTGGGCGTACAAAGTACACATAAGAAAACCTTAGATGCCATTAACCGATATAACGATTGGCCGTACATTCAAAAGGCTATCCGTCCTATTATCGAAGCCGGTCGTACACATGTACATATGGATTTAATTGTAGGCTTACCTTACGAAAATAAAGCGCGATTTGGGTTATCTTTTAACGATTTATTTAGCTTACAACCTCATGCGCTGCAAATAGGTTTTTTGAAACTTTTAAAAGGCTCTGGTGTACGCCGCATGGAGGAATACCAATATATTAGTGATCCTTTAGCGCCATATGAGGTACTAACCACTCATGTATTACCGTATAAAGATATACGCTTCTTAAAGCACTTTGAAGATGTATTTGAACGCTTCTATAATAGTGAGCGTTTTAGAACTGTCTTTGGTTATATTGGTAGTAAGCTTATTAAGGAACATACTGATACATCCATAACTGGTGAAGATACAGTAATAAATCATGTACCGACTATGAAAAAGTATGATTCTACCAATGTGGAGCCTAAAAAAGACGCTTTTTCTTATTTTTGTGAAATGACACAAGCTTGGCTCGATGCTGACAATCACAAGGTTAACTTGAAAGATATCGACCAAATCGAGTTCTTATATAATTTCTTCTTGTCTAAGGGCGACAATGTGGCTGCTGAATTACTACAGTACGATACACTTGTTAGCTATCGTGGTAAGGTTCGTAGCGAAGCCGTTGGTTTGCCGAAGCAGACAAAGGAACTTTTACAAGAAGGGGAAGCATTCTGGCGCAATGAAAAAATTGCATCTCAGTATATTCCTAATTATACATTTAAAGAGTGGCGCAAAATTCGTCAACAATATGTAGAAATGCCTATGTCTAAGGACACGGCACATGTATTAGGTATAGAGAATGTACCTAATACACCATTTACAGTAGTTATCGACGTAAATAAAGAGGTAAAACCATTTATACGTCCTGAAATAGAGGCTTGTTAAATTTCACAAGCGATGATTGGTTAGTTAAATAGGAGTGTTATGACCGATACAACGAGACCAAAACGATACCGCATGGTATCTAAATATTATAAAGAAACCTATGGGGAAAAGGTTTATAAATTACCTGTAGCACTACCCTTGACCTGTCCTAACAGAGATGGTTCGGCTGGTGTTGGAGGCTGTACCTTTTGTGGTGAAATTGGCGCGGGATACGAAAATCGTCCTGCCTGGATGACGGTGCGCATGCAATTAGAGGAAAATATTGCTCACATAGGCCCTAAATATAAAGCAAAGAAGTTCATCCCTTATTACCAAAACTTTAGTAATACCTACTTGAATCTTGATGATTTTAAAAGCTATATTGAACAAGGTTGTATTGATAAAGCCGTGGGCATTGCTATTGCAACAAGACCCGATTGTATTGCCGATGAATATTTAGATATATTGGCAGATATCAGAGATCGCTTTCAAAAGGATATCTATATTGAATTAGGTCTACAAACGGTAAACTATGATACGTTAGAAAAAATTAATCGAGGCCATGATTTAGCTCAGTTTATTGATGCCGTATTGCGCATTAAACGATACGGATTTAACGTTACCACACATATGATTGTTAATCTTCCATGGGATACCATGAAAGATACCATCGAAGGGGCCCGTATCTTATCAGCCCTCGGTGTGGATCAAGTTAAATTACATGCCTTATATATTGTGAAAAATACATTGATGGCTAGGTGGTACCAAGAAGGTCAGTTCACCTTAATCAGTGCAGAAGAATATGCTGACCGTGTAGTCAACTTTATCCGTCATTTACACCCTGACATTGTATTGCAGCGTCTTGTTGGACGAGCGCCTGAAGATAATACACTTTTTACAAATTGGTCTATGGGTTGGTGGCGCGTACAAGATTTAATTGATGATAAGTTAGACGAACTGGATGCCCATCAAGGTGATTTATGTGATTATTTAAACGGCAAAGCCGTTCGTAAGTTTATAGATTAGGAGGTTGTATGAGCGAACAAGTATTTACATTTCCTACATATGACCTAGCACAATCCATACTAGGTCAACATAATCGTTATTTACATATGATGCTTGAGGTTATCTCTGCTGATGTAGTAGCTCGTGGAGATACAGTAGTCATCAAGGGAGATGAGGACCAAGTCAATTCCCTCTATCGCACTCTTGAGGAATTAGTGTTCCTTTACCGCGAGGGCAGTACTATTACAGAGTCTCAAGTGCGCATTGCAGCTAAACTTGTCGCTAATGGTAAGGCTGATGCTGTACATACTATGTTTGAAGATACCTTATCCGTTAATATGCGCGGTAAAAATATTACGCCTAAAACGGAAGGTCAGAAATACTATGTTGATAGCATCCGTAAAAACACTATTACCTTTGGTATAGGCCCTGCCGGTACAGGTAAAACATTCCTAGCCGTAGCGTTAGCCGCATTCTATTTAAAAAATCGCAATGTAGATAAAATTATTTTGACTCGTCCTGCTGTAGAGGCTGGTGAACGATTAGGCTTCCTACCTGGTGAATTACAAGACAAGGTAGATCCTTATTTGCGACCTCTTTATGATGCATTACATGAAATGTTTGGCATCGAGCAAGTACAACGCTTTATGGAACGTGGTACTATCGAGGTAGCACCACTAGCGTATATGCGTGGCCGTACATTGGAAAATGCCTTCGTCATTCTCGATGAGGCTCAAAATACGACGGCAGAACAGATGAAAATGTTCCTAACTCGTTTAGGAAACAACTCTAAAATGGTTGTAAACGGCGATAAAACGCAAATTGACTTGCCGCCACGTGTCGTATCAGGTCTTGGTGAGGCGGAAAAGGTATTGCGTCATGTACCTGGTATTAATATGGTTTACTTTAGCGATCAAGACGTTGTTCGTCACGATTTAGTAGGACGTATTGTAAAAGCTTACGATCAGTATCATGAACGTAAATTAGCTGGTGAGACTGCGGAAACTAACGCAGCATCTAAAGAGCATGTAGCGAAAGGATAAGCATGTATATACATATTAGCTATGATGAAGGAATTCAAGAGGATTCCAATATTGAGGCTGTTATACGCAAGGTCTGTGATGAAGTGAGTCGCGTATATGGTCTTGAAGAAGATGAAATGAGTATTTTACTCTGCGATAATGCTAAGATTCACGAGCTCAATAAGGAATATCGCGGCATCGATAGACCTACCGATGTATTGTCCTTTGCCCTTAATGAAGGGGATGACTACGAAGGCAGTGAAGAGGAACATCACTTACTTGGTGATATGATTATTTCTTTAGAGCGCACTCGTGAACAGGCTATTGAATATGGACATAGCTTTGAACGAGAATTAGCGTATTTAACGACTCACAGTTGCTTACATATCTTAGGCTATGACCATATGAACGACGAAGATAAAAAAGAGATGCGCACTGAAGAAGAATTTATCTTAGGTAATCTCGGTTATGTGCGGGAGGATGCACCATATAATGAATAAGAACGAACATTTTAAATCAGGCTTTGTTGCCGTTGTAGGACGCCCTAATGTAGG
>CABQQJ010000142.1 GCA_902466275.1 uncultured Veillonella sp.
TATTAAAAGCACTCATTTTGAACTATACCTAATTTTGACGCATGGGTAAGTTCCTATAAATGAGTGCTTTTCCTTATTGTGTATGAGATTATATGTATGAAGTTATGTAATTTTTATGTATGACTTATGAGTACAGGGATTATGCGTTATCTGTGCTTTTAACAAAAGGAAAGGTACTGATATCAATGGAAAAAGTCGCGTTATATATGGTAAAATGGAATGATGATGTAATGAAGGAGAAATTACTATGAGTTCCATTTTACCTACTCTAGGAAGAGATGTAAGTATAGATATTGGTTCCATACAAACGCGCCTCATGGGGGGGACGCGAGGGACTGTTATAAGCGAACCATCGATTATAGCAACTGATACAAAACAAGAAAAAGTAGTAGCCGTTGGTGATGAAGCGGCGCGCCTCGTATTGCGCATGCCCGATATGTGGCGTCCGTTAACGCCTTTAAAGGATGGATTTATCGTTGACTATCGTGTTATGCATACTATGCTTAGCTACTTTCTTAATAAGGTGTCTAATGCGTTGCGTCGAGCCCGCGTTGTCGTAGGGGTTCCTTGTGGCATGACCGATGTTGAGCAACGAGCTATGATGGATGCTGTTATTCAAGCTGGTGCTAGAGAGGTATTTCTTATCGAACGACCTGTGGCGGCTGCTATTGGTTGTGGTGTGCCTATCTTTGAAGCGCAAGGATCTATGGTTATTGACATCGGTGGTGGCACTATTGATATGGGGATTGTTTCTTTAGGTGGTATCGTAGATAGCAAAACAATTCGTTTTGGTGGTTCTGATATTAATAATGCCTTATTGCGCTATGTGCGTGAGTGTTTTGGCGTTATCGTATCTGATGAGACCATATTAGATATTAAGCATACATTAGGTACAGCTATCGCTCCTTTAGAGGATGCAGAGTATGCCTTTCAGGGGCGCGATATGATGAACGGCTTAGGTAGACGTTGTGTGATTCATCAATCTGAAGTGTACCAAGTTGTAAATGAATGTTTGATAGGACTCTTGGATGAGGTTAAGCAAATGATTCGTGCTACGGCACCAGAAATCGTGGCTGATATTATGCAACATGGCATATGGCTTACTGGCGGTACGGCAAGACTATCTGGCTTAGCGGATCGGATTGGTACTGAAGTAGGTGTACCTGTTCACGTTCCTGAAGCACCTGAAACAAAAGTTGTGGTAGGCCTTAATGGGGCCTCATCTGATTTGGTGAGCTTATCGCGTTTTATTGTAAATTCTAAGAATAGAAAGGGCCGAGACTAGCATGATACAGTCAGATAAAAAGTTAATTATCATCGTTGTCATTGGTTGTATCCTAATGGCATTGCTCGGCTTTGCGTGGAAGCAACGGACTAGTATTCCCTTTGTTACGGTTACCCTTGAAGGAATTACAACGCCTTTCTCTTATGGGGCAGCTCGTTTATTAGAGGGCGTCCAAACTAGCTTTACAGTACTTAATAATGCTATTTTCTCTACTATCGAACGTGAAGAGGAAGCATCTCGTAAAGCTACATTGGAACAAAAGGTAGTTAACTACGATGAAGTAGTAGCAGAGAATATTCGCCTTCGTCAGCTTTTAAACTATAAGAGTAGCCATCCAGAATTCTCCATGACCCTAGCAGGTATCATTACAAAGGATTACGGTACTTGGACAAATACTTTCACCATTGATAAAGGGAGTGAAGAAGGTATGGCAGTTAATATGGCTGTTGTTGTACCTAGTGGTGTCGTTGGTTTTATTACAGATGTATATCCGCATTCTGCTCGCGTTCAAACCATTCTTGATCCGCGTAGCGCAATAGGTATCCTTGTACAACGACCTGAATCTCGTTTGTCTGGCGTTGTAAAAGGTAATGGCAATACACCTCGTACACCATCTATGGTAAATATTGCTCGCGATGGTGATGTATTGGTAGGTGATAAGTTGATTACCTCTGGATATGGAGGCATTTATCCGAAAGGTCTACCTGTTGGCAACGTGCAATCTATCGAAAATGATTCGGAAGGATTTGTTAAAAATGCGGTAGTCACACCGAGTGTAGACTTTTATCGTTTAGAAGAAGTTTTTGTGCTTACCTCGTCTTCTCTAAGTGCACCACAAAAACCAGAACTTGAACCTAAACTTGTGCCTCAAACACAACGAGATCAAGTAGAGGGTGCAAAGGGGGCCGTTAAACAATGATGCGTCTAGCTTTAGTTCTCTCTGGATTTTTAATATATTTTATACAAGCGCAATTATTGCCTACTATTTTTCATACAAATTGGTTACCAAACTTAATTTTGACGATAATTGTTATGATTACTTTATTTAAAGGTCGTCGGATGGGGCTGATATCCGCTGTTGTTGGGGGTATCGTACATGATGTATTGATATCTAACTTTTTTGGGCTCCATCTATTCCCTTACGTAATTGTGGTATACCTACTATCTGCCGTAAAGCATCGTATCTATGAAGAACGCTGGTATTGGTCTAGCGGTATAGTAGCTATTTGTACGCTACTAGATGGCGTTATTCGTAGCTTTATGATATTAGCTAGTGGTGGCGATTTGCACTTTGGACTATACTTGTGGCATATGGTATTACCCGTGATGTTCTGGAATGGCTTGTTAGGCGCTATTGTGCATGGTTTGTTATGGCGTAAAGATGATGAACAACAAGGTTATATTTGGTAAGGATTAAGGGGGTGAAAGAGTGCTTGAAGGCCTCTATAAACGAAGAAAAACGAATCGCTTTGATGTACTCTTTTACATTGTAGCCGGCATATTTATAGTCTTGGCATTACGCCTGATGTCGTTGCAAATCTTGTCTGGTGGTTATTACCAAGCTAAGGCAGAAGGCAACCGTTTGCGCATGGTATCCATGACAGCTGCTCGTGGTATTATGTACGATCGAAATGGTCAGATCTTAGTAGGTTCTAGACCGGCATACACTATCTCCATTTTGCCTACGGGGAAGGCTCTAGACGAAGGTGAAGTTGCTAAGTTGGCAACTTTGCTGAAAATTAAACCAGAAGATATTACAAAAAAGGTAAATGATCATAAATATGGTTATGAGCCAATTCGTATTGCTAATGATATTTCTATGGATGTAGTTACAACCATAGAAGAGCATCGTCATGAATTACCAGGTGTTACCATAGATGTAGAACCACTTCGCTATTATCCATATGAAACGATGGCTTCTCAGCTCTTTGGTTATGTGGGTGAAGTGAGCGAAGAAGAATTAGAAGAGCTAAAACAGCAAGATCCAAATACCCTTATTAGTGGTGGTACTATTTTAGGCCGTTCTGGTCTTGAAAAACTATATGATTCCATCTTGCGTGGCACTGATGGTGGTAAACAGGTAGAGGTTGATGCTACAGGCCGACCGGTTGCGGAGGTAGATAGAAAGCATACAGTGCCTGGATCTAATATCCATTTGACAATAGATGCAAATCTACAAAAGGCTGCTGAAGAAGCTGTTAAGAACCAATTAGAACAGTTGCGTGCCCAAGGCATTCCAGCTCAAGGAGCTGCTGTAGTAGCAATGGATCCAAATACGGGTGCCATTTTGGCCATGGTCAGCGCCCCTGAGTTTAATCCTAACTGGTTTGCGAAAGGGATTACAACGGCACAGTGGAATCAATTGAATAACGATAAGAATCATCCATTTGATAATAAGGTTATTTCTGGTGAATATCCACCAGGTTCTCCGTTCAAGATTATTACAGGTACGGCGGCTTTAGATCTTAAAAAGGTTACCCCTGAAGAAATGATTTTTGATAGTGGTAAACATTGGCTTATCGATAAACGAAATGCAGAAGGTGAAGCATTAGGGTGGCTTAACTTTAATAAAGCTCTTGCAAAATCAGATAATGTTTACTTCTATGAAATGGGCAATCGCGTTGGCATAGAAGGACTTGTAAAATATGCTGGCTACTTTGGTA
>CABQQJ010000143.1 GCA_902466275.1 uncultured Veillonella sp.
TCACTTTGGATCCGCCGTCGTAGCTGCTCATCAATCTGTTATTTCCTTTACAAATGTATTCTACTGTTTACCTCTTAGTATCGCTATGGCCTCTACCATTGCAGTTGCTTATGAACTTGGGGCAGGTCGTAAACAAGAGGCTATCCAGTACTCTTATATTTCTCGCATCTTAGCCATTGTATTGGCTATCATGATTTGTACATTTACGTTTACTAATATGGACGCTATTGCAGATCTCTTTACAAATGATGATGAAGTATACAAGCTTATCTACAGCTTCCTTGGATACGGTGTATTCTTCTCTGCTATCGATGCCATTGGAACCCCTTTACAAGGTATATTAAGAGCCTATAAAGATGTAAAAGTAGTTCTTTATATCTCCCTCATATCCTATTGGGGCGTATGTTTCCCAACAGCTTATACCCTTGCCAAAAATCCTAATTATGGACCATTTGGCGTATGGATTGGATTATTGGCTAGCGTGGTAGTTGCGGGTATATTATTTACACTTCGTACATACTACATACAACATTACAAACCTAGAACTATTACAAAATAATATAAGCACCTATTGATTACGCTCAAGTGTAAGTAATCAATAGGTGATTTTTTTATTTTAGAGCCTCTTGTTTCTCTACTTTGGACATACGGAAAAAATTATATAGCGTTTCTGCCGTCTTATAATTCATAGATTCTACATTTGCAAGTTCATCAATAGATGCCTCTTTCATGGCTTCTAAACTATTGAAGTGAGCCCATAATGCCTTTCGACGCTTAGGCCCAATACCTTCAATATGATCTAGAATAGATTCTAAATTGCGTTTTCCACGAAGCTTACGGTGATAGGTAATGGCAAAACGATGCGCTTCATCACGAATTTGTTGAAGTAATTGAAGCTCCGGCGTGTGATGACTCAAAATGATACTGTCAGATTGTCCCTCTACAAAGACCTCTTCAATACGCTTAGCTAAGGAGATAACTGGCACATCTGTAACACCAACGGCACGGATTAACGGCAAAGCCGCATTGAGCTGCCCCTTACCACCATCGATGATAATAAGATCTGGCATAGGCCAGTCTGTTTCATTACCGTAACGACGTTCCATGATTTCAGCCATCGATTTAAAGTCATCAGGTTTACCTTGTGTGGTTTTCAGTTTAAAGCGGCGATATTCCTTCTTCGCAGGCTTGCCACCTTCAAAAACAACCATAGAAGCCACAGTTTCAGTTCCTTGTGTATGAGATATATCAAAACACTCCATACGTTCGGGTAAACGTGGTAAGTCGAGAATCTCGGCTAGCTTCTTAATCGCACCGCCAGTCTTATCGATTTGGTGCTGCCACTGACGACGACGTTCTTCAAGGAAGGTTTCCGCATTTTCATGAGCCATCTTAATCATATCCATCTTATAGCCACGTTGTGGCACAGATACATCTACATGTTGGCCTTTGAGCTGTGTAAACCATTCCCTTAGTAAGTCCCTATCTGTACTCTCCATAGGTAGCAACAACTCTTTAGGAATAAAGTTTGTATCTCCATAGTATTGCTTGATAAAGTCCGTCATAATAGTTTCTGAACTATCGCCATCATGTTGCACAAAGTAATTCTCACGGCCTAACAGACGACCACCGCGGATGAATAGCAACTGTACACAGGCCATCGATGTATCTACAGCCAATCCTAAGACGTCTAAGTCGCCACGTTGGGTAACCATGCGTTGCTTTTCTTGTATCTTTTCAATGCTAGACAATTGATCACGATAACGTGCAGCATCTTCAAAGCGCAAATCTTCTGCAGCAGCCTCCATCTTTGATTTAATTTCCTTTAGCAATGGTATAGGTTTACCTTCAAAAAGTTCTATGATTTCGTCAATATACTTCCGATAATCGGGTACCGATATTTTATTAAAACACGGCGCCTCGCAGTAATGCATATGATACTGTAAGCATGGGCGTTCTACCTTCATAGACTTACAGGTACGCAATGGATAGTACTGTCGTATTAATTTCAGTACCACATGAACAGATGTGACATCTGTAAAAGGGCCAAAGTACTTGGCTCCATCGCGTTCTAGTCGGCGCGTCATATATACCCGTGGGTAATCCTCTTGTACTGAGATTTTTACGTACGGATACGTTTTATCATCGCGAAGCCTAATATTATATTTAGGTTCATGCTCCTTGATAAGAGTATTCTCCAAGATGAGCGCTTCCATCTCCGTTTTTGTTTGAATGACTTCCACATCGACGGCTCGTTTCATCATGGCTGTAACCTTTGGTGCCCGGTTCACATCGTTACGCACATAGGAACGCACACGGTTGCGCAGATTAATAGCTTTACCTACATAGATGATGCGGTTATATTGATCACGCCATAAATAGACACCTGGCGTTGTTGGCAGATGACTGACCTTTTCCAGTAATTCTTCAGACGGCATATTTCCTCCTTTCCTTGTAGATTACAAGAGAATATCTTACACACTTCTTTAAATAATGCCCTTTATGAGTTGAAGGATGTAGTCTATTCTCTTTATGATTTTTCTTTTATAGAAACTTAATTATATGTACTATTTTATTTCTTATGCTTTGCTGCTTTCATAAATTTCTTAGTCTGTTCCAATACAGGACCTAAGAATTTCCCGGTATAGCTTTCTTTCACCTTAACAATTTCCTCAGGCGTACCAGTTGCCACAATAGTGCCTCCGCGATTACCACCTTCAGGACCAAGATCAATAATGTAATCAGCCATCTTAATAACATCTAAATTATGTTCGATAACGACAACTGTATCTCCGCCCTCTACAAGTTGTTGCAATACATGTAACAACTTACGAATATCTTCAGCATGAAGACCTGTAGTAGGCTCATCGAGGATGTATAGCGTTTTACCGGTGCTACGACGCGCTAGTTCTGTAGCTAATTTAACGCGTTGTGCTTCACCACCAGATAAGGTTGTTGCGGCTTGACCTAAACGAATATAGCCAAGACCTACCTCTTGCAAGGTAACCATTTTACGATTGATCTTCGGAATAGCGCTGAAGAACTCAACCGCATCATCTACCGTCATATCTAGTACATCTGCAATAGATTTACCTTTGTATTTAACCTCTAAGGTTTCTCGGTTATAACGAGCGCCTTTACATACTTCGCATGGTACGTACACATCTGGAAGAAAATGCATTTCAATCTTGATAATACCATCACCACGACAAGCCTCACATCGACCGCCTTTTACGTTAAAGCTAAAGCGCCCTTGTTTGTAACCACGCATCTTTGCTTCCGGTGTTTGACTATAGAGCTCGCGTATGGCATCGAATACACCAGTATAAGTAGCTGGATTAGAGCGCGGTGTACGGCCAATCGGACTTTGGTCTATATTGATGATTTTATCGATATGTTCAAGACCACGGATTTCTTTATGAGCCCCTACTTTGTGGTTAGAGCGATATAATTGATTAGCTAAACCTTTGTAGAGAATTTCATTAATCAAGGTAGACTTACCAGAACCGCTGACACCAGTAACAACATTAAACAAGCCAATAGGGAATTTTACATTTACATTTTGTAAATTGTTTTCCTTAGCACCGCGAATTTCAATGCAATTTTTACCTGGTTTACGACGTTCTTCAGGAAGGGCAATAAACTTACGACCGCTCAAATATTGACCAGTAATAGAGTCTTTTACCTTCATCACTTCGTCTACCGTACCAGAAGCAATGATTTGACCGCCATGTTCACCTGCACCGGGCCCGATATCTACAAGATAATCAGCAGCACGCATCGTATCTTCATCGTGTTCTACGACGAGCAAGGTATTGCCTAAGTCCCGTAAGCCTTTCAAGGTATCGATGAGTCGATCATTATCTCGTTGATGTAGACCGATGGACGGTTCGTCTAGTATGTACAATACACCTACCAAACCAGA
>CABQQJ010000144.1 GCA_902466275.1 uncultured Veillonella sp.
CCAACTCACTGTATTATCATAACAAACAATAATCGCTAACGGCGCATTGAAGTGTCCATTAGTGCAGTCTTTTAGTTTATTAAGACTATCTGTCGTATTCAGCACAAGTAAGCGTTGCGGCTGATAATTATGAGCTGTAGGTGCTAATCTCGTTGCCTCTAACAAGATATCTAACTTCTCTTGCTCAACGGGCTTCGTATCAAATTTTCGAACCGAATACCGCTCTGTGGCTAATGCTTTAAAATCTTTCATTAAATCTCACTCCTTTATCGGATTCATCCAAATGTATTTTAATAAATAACCCCCTAGCTGATACCTCAGTTCGGGGGTTTCGTGCTTATTATTTTTTAAGACGGCTAATTACTTCGTTAGTAATGTTTTCGATTTTGCTGTTAGCGTCAGCAGCACGAATTGTGTATGGATCATCCAATACTACGTCCATTTGTTTTTCAACACGGATAGCTTCAACAGTGTTGTGAATTGCTTGCATCATAGGTTGAGCAATTTTATTGATTTCTTCGTTTTCTTTTTGAAGCAATGGAGCTACAGTTTTGTTGAATTCTGCTTCTGCTTGTGCAGAGTCTTTAATTTTTTCAATTTCTTGTACTTTTTTCTCAATTTGTGGACGGTATTGAGCGTCTACTTGTTGCATTTTCATATCTAATGCACCGTAGCCAGGGTAGCTATTTACTACTTGGCTCATATTTACTAAGCCAATGTTAGCAGCACTTGCTACTGCAGCAGTAGCAGACATAGCACCAACGATAGCTAAGGTAGTCAATTTTTTAGATAATTTCATCTGAAATCCTCCTCGATTAAAAGTGTCACTATACAATCCAATAGTGTACTATTTTTACTATAACAAATCTTGCTAACTTTCACAAGACTATGATAAATAGCATAATAAAGCCCTATGAACTACTTATGAAAGTTATTAGAACTTAAAATAATACCCACAAGCATACTCTGAGACCCTTAAAGCAGTCGATACAGACATATTCAGAACACACATGTGGGCATTTCGGCTTTCACCAATTATTTATAATTTGTCATCAAATTATGGTTTATTATTCACCGAATTATTGTTCATCATTTAAATAGATGTATTTATCGGATTTCAATTTGGACACGAGATCAGGCACCAAACCGATAAGGCGATCAAAGCTGCTGCTGTAAGGGTTGCCCTTAATGTTGAACAATTCGATGCGGTCACCTTTAATAACAAGGATTGCACTTGGTTCCATTTTGGCACCACCGCCACCGCCGCCAGACTCTTGATTTTTATTGGCTGTGCAGTGGTTTGTACCAGTACCGAAACCAAAGGTTACGTCAACGAATGGAACGAGTGTAGTATCGCCGATTTGCACAGCTTCACCAACTACAGTTTCCACTTTAATCATATTTTTAAACTTCTCAAATAGGACTTCCAAATTCTCTTTTACATTACTGTTCTCCATCACAGTACCTCCGCTTTTTGTGAAAGTATCATAGCTATAATAATACAGCTCATATACTCAATTGACTTAATATATCCTTACGCTGTTTGGCCTTGTGCGGCTTTTAGTTTTGCTAGTTGCTTTGCTTCCTTCCGTTTAACCCAGAAGACACGAGCACTTTCACCCAATAGGGAACGCATAGGTTTAGATACCAAAAATCTAGTACCATACCACGCCAATACGGCAAGAATCATACGACCTTTAATATGGCCGCTGCCTTCAGCTACCCAGTTCACATAATCTATCTCAATAGACTCTGCTTGCTCAGGCCAAATGCTATACAACATAGATGCAATAAGCCCCATCCGATACGGATCGCCAATACCAAATCGGCCCTCTATAGCCATATCACGTGGTTTAGAATGGTTATAGCATCGTTTCGACACAAGGAATATCTGACGCCACAACTCTGTATTTCTCAAGTGTTTCATAAACCAGAATGTAGGAATTTCAGACTTGAATGATGCTACCGGATCATTGGGATCAGGCTTTCCAAAACGTTGTTTCACAGTCGTTTTAATATCATTTACCTTCGTAAATACCTTTTCCTTGATAGATCCGTCACTATTAAAAGTAACACGACTTACTACTTCATCATCATCTTGAATGTGAGCCGTTGGATCTTGTTGAATCGAGTCATACCGATCAGCACGAGCTTGTGCATCCATATCCTTAGAAGCTTGTTCAGGACGTTCTATGCGCTCATTTGGCTTTTGAGAAGTCCCCGCTCCTGGCGCTTCTTCATCATTAAAGGTAGCGTCAGAACGCTGAGCGCTCTTCAAATCATCAAAGCTAGTACCACTAGAGCTTGCAGAAGGACCTTGTCCGCCCCCTTGCATCGCCTTGGCGAAGGCTTCCGCTTGCGACATGTCGCCATCATCGTCCATCACCTTTTGGTATTCTTCTTCTACGCGATTTTCAAGCCATTCTTCATAGTCTTTCACAGGACCAATCTTGAGCATGCCCAAAATGTATAATTCCTTAAAAAATGGTTTGTCCTGCAAATACGCTAGATGCAGTGAAAATACACGCCACAGCCATTTGACGCGCACCTCGCCACGATATGGCGAGCGTCCGTTGATTTCGATGCTATATGTGATTGGTGTCAGTAGGATAATCAAGATGAGTGCTGCAATGATGGCCACAATAACGAGGGCCACAATAGCCACTGTACTCAACCACATCACCTCCTTAGGTGTACCTATGATTAGTTTTCAATACCTTTTCGAGCCATTACGCCTTGAAGGTAGTAATGTTTGACCTCTTTCATTTCCGTTACAAGGTCTGCCTCATCGATTAATTCTTGAGGAGCCCCACGGCCCGTAAATACGAGTTCCGTTTCTGGATGACGAGCATCGAGCAAAGCCTTTGTTTTATTCCATGTAATGAGTTCAAAGAAGAGTGCCATGTTATATTCATCTAGAACCACGAGATCGTACTCACCACTGCTGATAGCAGCTAGTGCACGTTCGTAGCCTTTTTCGATGAGCGCTACATAATCCTTCGGAGGATTACCAGACTCAAAGACAACGACTTCATCGCCCCATTTAGCGAGTTCATCCTTGCTCTTCATCCCTTCTTTGATGATAAAGAATGGCTTGCCCACGGTTTCCAAGGTTAAATTCTTTAAGGTAGGTAAAATAGTATGTTCACTATATACTTTAGATTTCATAAATTGCAAAAAGAGGACTTTCTTGCCAGCACCGATGGCGCGGATAGCTAGACCGATAGCAGCGGTCGTTTTGCCCTTGCCTTCGCCGGTATAAACTTGTACATAGGCCTTCATAGATATACCTCCGTTCATATACTTTTATTTTACAATATATATATACAAAAGAAAAGAAAAAGAACTTGCTATTAGTGCATTTGCACGCATAACAAGTTCTTTTTCCTATGAATTATGTTTTATGTTACATATATCGTAAAGGATATTACGTATATAGTATTGGTTTTACCTATTAGTTGCTAATTGGCAAGAAAATCATAGGGTCTGTAGGAGATCCATTGAGGCGTACCTCATAGTGAACGTGGGCGCCTGTACTTTTACCAGTACTACCCATCAAGGCAATTGTTTGACCTTGTTTTACGCTCATCCCTACCGTTACCAATACAGCACTATTATGACCATACCGTGTTACGAAGCCATTGCCATGGTCGATTTCAACGAGGTTACCGTAACCGCCCTCTGTATAACCTGCAAAGGTTACAACGCCAGCAGCAGTAGCCACGATTGGTGTACCATAGTCATCCGCAATATCTACCCCTTCATGGAACGCACCGATAGCGCCCGTTACAGGGTCCACACGGCTACCAAATGGAGAGGTAATAACGCCCTTGCTTGGCCAGATACTTGGTGTAGTGTTATTCGTAACACCACCAGAGCCAGCGGAGAAGTTGATGGATTGCATAGCCATAAGGTCT
>CABQQJ010000145.1 GCA_902466275.1 uncultured Veillonella sp.
TAATGAACAATCAAGTTTCTATTTCAACAGCAAATATTCGTGGTGCTTTCGGGGCATTTTTTATTCCTGGCATGTATACCGCCTTATGGGCTGGCTTTGTACCATATTTAAAAGCAAAGCTTAGTATCGGTGAAGATGTATTGGGCTCTATGATTTTAGTGCTCGGTGTAGGCTCTTGTTTGTCCATGGCCATAGCTGGTAAGCTAGTAGAGAACTTTGGATGCAAGAAAGTCGTTTTATTAGCTAGCTTTATTGGCATGTTATCTCTTGCTATTGTTACCATGTGCTCTACAATTGCTACGACCACAGCCGCTTTGTTCTTCTTTGGTATTGGCGTCGGCCTCAGTGGTGCGTCTGCTAATTTACAAGCTATCCTAACGGAAAAGGTGAGCAAAAAACATTTGATGGGCGCCTATCACGGAGGCTGGAGTTTAGGTGGCTTTGCTGGTGCCGGTGTTTTACTTGTGCTTTTAAAAATCTTATCTTTTTCTGTTAATGAAAGTATTTGGGGGCTACTCATCGTATTATTTATTGCGATGGTCGTAGTTAGCCAATTTATGTTGACCTTTGGTAGTGACCCAAATGCAAAGGTTACTAAAAAGTCTAAAAGCCCATTGTCCTTCCATCCAATCGCCCTTATTTTTGGTTTATTGTCCTTTGTGTCTTACTTGGTAGAAGGTGCTGTAGGGGACTGGAGCGCATTATATTTATTTGAAGATAAAGGGATTGTTATTGAAGAGGCTGTTATGGGTGTAATGCTCTTTAATGGTACTATGTGCATAGGCCGTTTGCTTGGTAATAGATTAGGTAAACACTTAACATCTAAGCAAGTTGTCGTTGGTGGCTACTTACTTGGCTCTATTGCGATGGGGCTGATCGTATTCTTACCAGGACATGCCTCCATGTATACTTACTTATTATTGGGTATTTCATTAGCTATGATAGTACCAAACCTATTCTCTGCAATGGGGGAACAAAATGTCATTCCTATGACACAAGCGGTTGCAACATCCACAATGCTCGGTTATATGGGTATTTTGATGGGGCCTGCCTTGATTGGTTTCATTGCGCACGGTACAAGTCTTACAGTAGCATTTATCGTATTGACTACATTGCTTGTTGTAAGTGCAGGTATTGGTAAATACGCATACCATTTAATGAGTAAAGACTGTGGTCTTAGTGAAGAACAAATTTAATAGTCTATAATTAAGGAGCTACGACTTTCGTATCGTAGCTCCTTTTTCATATTTTTATATTTTATGTATTTCTCGCATTAAAAAGACACAGGTTTTGAACCTGTGTCTTTTAGCGTTATTATATATTGATTAGACTAGCGATCGCCATTGAAGATAGAGTTTTTAACAAGTACATAGTCTACTTTGCGAATGGCTTGTAGAGTCGTACCGCCAGCGTAAGAGATAGCAGATTGTAAATCTTGTTCCATTTCAACTAATGTATCAAAGATAGAACCTTTGGAGTCGATGAAGATTTTTTTGCCTTCTACGTTTTTGCGTTCCCCTTTTTGGAACTCAGAAGCAGAACCAAAGTATTCTTTTACTGCTTTACCGTCAACGATTTTTTCTTCCCCTGGGGATTCTTCATGACCAGCAAATAGGGAGCCAATCATAACCATAGTAGCGCCAAAGCGAATAGATTTTGCAATGTCACCATGGTCACGGATACCACCGTCAGCTATGATAGGCTTAGTAGCTGCTTTTGCGCACCAGCGAACTGCAGCCAATTGCCAGCCGCCAGTACCGAAGCCAGTTTTCAGTTTTGTGATACATACTTTACCAGGACCGATGCCTACTTTAGTCGCATCAGCACCAGCATTTTCTAGTTCACGAACTGCTTCTGGAGTGCCTACATTACCAGCGATAATAAAGGTTTCAGGTAAGTTCTTTTTTATGTATTGGATCATTTCGATGACCGCATTGGAATGACCATGTGCAATATCAATAGTGATATATTCTGGGGTTAAGTTTGCTTTCTTGAATTCATCAACTAAGGCAAATTCTTCAGCTTTTACGCCGATAGAAATAGAAGAATATAAGTTAAGGTCGTGCATGCGTTTTACAAAGTCCATACGACGTTCTGGTTGGAAACGATGCATGATATAGAAATAACCTTCACGAGCTAATTTTTCAGCCAACTCTTCGTCGATAATAGTTTGCATATTAGCAGGTACTACTGGCAAGCGGAATGTGCGTTTACCTAATTTTACATGTGTATCACATTCGCTACGGCTACTGACGATACATTTATTAGGAATTAATTGCACGTCTTCATAATCAAAGATGTTCGTTGTGTTAATCATAGTTTCTATATCTCCTTCGAGTATTACATATTGAACCTGTACCATTATACAAGAGACTCATAAAATTTTCAATACGTTCCGAATATTTTGTTTGGTGTAAGGGATAAACTGTAGTACAATACAAGTAGATTGTATAAATAATATATTCATTTATAGATATATGGTAAAAGGAGGTTGATTAATGTGGAACAGTCTAAAACCCGTATGCTTGCTGAAGCTGGCGTAGCAATTGCCATTGCTCAAGTGTTGTCATTTATTACGATTTTTCATATGCCACAGGGGGGCTCTATTAAGGCGGCAGCTTTGGTACCACTCATGATTTACGCATATCGTTGGGGCGGAACACGAGGTATCTTCGCAGGTGTTGTATATGGTATATTACACTTTATTTTAGGCTTTAAATCATCTGTTCATTATTTAAGTATTGTATTAGACTACTTGGTTGCTTACGGTGCTATTGGCGTTTGTGGTTACTTTAAAGATTCTCTTTCTGGACTTATCACTGGATCCATCGTAGGTATTGTATTGCGTTGGGGGGCATCTGTTACGAGCGGTGCTGTAGTCTTTGCTAGCTATGCTCCGCAAGGGCAGAATCCTTGGGTTTATTCTATGATTTATAATGCATCCTATATGGTGCCAGATGGCCTTTTAAATATTGCAGTTTTACTATTCATTTACCAAGGTGTTAAACGAGGTTTACAACGTCGTGGATAAATTAGGTTTAATTATTTTGGCTGGAGGACTCAGCACTAGAATGGGGCAACCTAAAGCTTTGTTGCCTTGGATTAATGGTGAAAGTCTTATATCTCATGCCCTTCGTAAGGGCTTAGATGCAGATATTCAAGATATTCTTATCTCCATCGGTGATGACGAGCAATTAGGACTTGCTATACAGACTCATATTATAGATACATTATCGAACGATGAGAAAAATAAGGTTTCTATTGTTCGGGATTCTGTTGGGCGATGCGGACCTTTAGGGGGGCTGTATAGCACTCTAGCGGTTGGTACTAGTTCTGCTTATGCAGTAATGGCAGTAGATATGCCATTCATGGAAATGGATTTGTATTATGATTGGCTCTATCAAGTAGATCATAATGATTGGAATGCCATTGTCCCATATAGTGAAAGTGGTAAATCTGAGCCGATGGCGGGTATTTATAGGCCATATATTGCGTCCTTAATTCAATCTATTCTTGTTGGCGAAAATGTATCGTTGCATCATGCCCTCGATGTTATTGGTCATGTAGAATCTATTGATGCTACTGATTTTAGTTGGGAGCTAAGCAATATTAATCGATTTGAAGACTACCAATGGGCACGTGCTTTAGCAGAAAATGAGTTTCGTCGAGTTCCACTTATCAGTGTGGTAGCATCAAAACGTAAAACTGGTAAGACTACAGTTGTAACTCGTCTTGTATCTGAATTACAACAAGCGGGATTTTCCGTTGGCGTTGTAAAGAGCGACAAACATGGCTTTCAAATGGATCATGAAGGTACCGATACAGACCTTTCTTATAAAGCTGGCGCTGATGCGGTGGCTATTGCAGGCCCTAATGAAACAGCGATTCGTATACGCACTAAAGAACAATCAAATC
>CABQQJ010000146.1 GCA_902466275.1 uncultured Veillonella sp.
CCTCCTAGTTTTCCATATATCACACTGCTAAGGAATACTCCCAACAGATATTATATTATCCTTAAAAATATTATTCTTATATAATACTATTCTTAATTGTACCATATTTTATACCCCTCTTGGGTATTCAAAGATACGCGTTTTACATAATAGATACGTTAGCAACATGACAAAAGGACCGCCGTAGCGGTCCTTTGTATTCTAATGTTGTACTCTAATCTTGTATTCTAATGTTGACTTTATAAGAAACCTTTTGGAAACTAACAAAGAATATGCTCTTAGCCTACAATCAATAAGTAAATATTCATAATTGTAACGATAATACCTATGCCCCATAAGAGAATATTTGTAAATTTACGGTTCGCGTATTCTCCCATGACCTTGCGGCTACTTGTCATGTAAAGTTGCAAGAAGATGGTGATTGGTAATTGCAAGCTCAAGAACATTTGAGAGAACAATAATGCTTGGAAGGAATCTGTAATAAACACAATCAATAATAATGCTGGAACATATGTTAGTGCCAAGCCTAATCGCGTATGGAAGTCTTTCATATCGTAAGACTCGCCAAACATTCCTGCAAAGATACTAGCCCCCGCCATACCTGCCGTAGCAGATGAGGCAAAGCCTGCAAATAACAATGCTATCGCAAAAATAATGCCCGCTGCTGGTCCAATGAGTGGTCGCAACAACTCCTCAGCCTGTTCAAGCTCTGTTACTTCAATACCATGAGCGAAGAAGACCGCCGCCGCCAATATAATCATGGCGGAGTTAATCATCCACCCAATCCCCATAGATAACAAAGTATCGAGGAATTCATAGCGTAACTGCCGTTTCATAATCGCTGGATCTTGTGTATTGAACTGGCGACTTTGGATGATTTCAGAGTGCAAAAACAAGTTGTGAGGCATAATTACGGCCCCTAATATACTCAAAATAACGAGCATCGATGTATTAGGAATATTAGGATCCACCCAACCGATACCAGCCGCTGCCCAATCCACATTGACCATATTTACCTCAACGAGGTACGCCAATGCGATAAGGGATACAAAGCCAGCAATGATTCGCTCTAATTTACGATAGGAGTTCGTAATGAGCATGACCGTACAGATAAGAGCCGTCAAAATGCTGCCTATCAAGATAGGAATACCAAAGAGCATCTTCAAGGCGATAGCGGCGCCAATAAACTCAGCCAAGGCCGTCGCTGCCGCCGCAATTCCTGCCGTGCTAAGCACAAAGCGAGATGCATAACGCGGTAAGAATTCATAGGCACATTCCGACAAGCATTGACCGCGTACAATGCCTAAATGTGCCACATTATGCTGTAATAAAATGAGCATAATCGTAGATAGTGTGACTACCCACAATAATTCGTAACCATAACTGGCCCCAGCTGCCAAGTTGGCGGCCCAGTTTCCTGGATCGATAAATCCAACGGTTACGATTATACCAGGTCCTATATATTTAAAGACCTCACTTACCTGTTGCTTACCGTTTTGATGGACAGTAAACAATTGTTTCTTTAAAAAATCAATCATTATAACCCCTTACTAAGAGTTATAGAGTGAACGTCATCTCCGTCTGCATACGAGCATCTGTTTTGGACTTTTTATCCTTGGAGTCCGCATAACGAATACGCACTTGATTATTTACCTTAACGCGAGAATCATCAATTTTGAATTTCTTCATTTTTTCTTTGATTTGTTCATCTGTTAAAGCCCGTTCTTCCGGTTTTGCTACTTCATCGCCAGCTTTATCAAGGGCTTCTTGTTGATCCTTAGATATTTGATACGTCTTACCAGATTTTTTAGCCCTTTCAGCACGCTTTTCATCTAGTTTTTGACGGCGCTCGTCAGTAACTTTTTTATCGCGAGCAATACGGTAATCCATTACATCACGCATATTTTCTTGGTAAATACGCAATGCATATTCTCGATCATTATCGTTCATTTGCTCACGTTTTGTGACTACCTCATCGATAAGTGGCATAAGCTCATCCTTTGTGTAGCTAGCACCATCAAAAGTAAATCCGTGAGTATCTGTAATAGCACCATGTTTAATGAGCCTTTGTAACGCTGTATACGTCCAATCATTAGGCGTAATAACATCTGAGTTTACATGCTGTTGCCCTTTACTAGAACTACTAACAGTCTCTACATCAGCACTTACACCATCCACCATAGGACGTGCACTTGGGATGGCAATACTTTCAGCATGACTAAACCCAATAGACGCAACGAGGCATAATGCACCAATACCTAACGCTCGACGGATACGATTCATTTGACGTGTATGTTTTGTATTCATAAGAGTCTCCTTAAAATTACATTTTATACAATCTATTATATGAAACCCCTAGACATACGTCAACTCTATACCCTTACACACCTGTGTCATTCAATACTAATAAGGCCTTAGACTCACTCGAATCCTCACAAATTAGGCCTATATAAATAATATAATAAATCACTATATTATACAAAAAGACCCCACATCGAGTGATGTGAGGTCTTTACATGGCGGAGGATTAGGGATTCGAACCCTAGCGACGGTAACCCGCCCTAACGATTTAGCAAACCGTCCTCTTCAGCCTCTTGAGTAATCCTCCATGCTTTACTGGGTAATCATATCATACCCAATAAGGCATTGTCAATCGTATTATTTCAACATGGATTCGATGAACCAAATTTGTTTTACATAGTATGCAACGTGATCTTCCATCATGCTTACGAGCAAGAAATCACCTTCTTCATCAGCTGCTGCACGAATTGCTACAGCTTGATCATTCATGTATTTAAAATCCTTAAGAAGGATATCAATTACCTTTGCTTGAGGGATGTCTTCTTGTCCCAATTCTTCGATTTTAGTCAATTTTGCGTATTCTGCAGAATTTACCAATGGAAATTGACCTTGCATTTTCACATGTTCTGCTACGGCATCAAAGTATTCAAAGGCTTCATCATAAATGGATTCCAAGTATTCATGAATAGATTTGAATTGCGGACCAGTTACATTGAAGTGTAAATTATGTAATTTTACATTCCATACGGAAAGATCTGCTAAATATTGATTTACTTGTTGTACGTTTTTCATAATAAAACTCCTTTTTTCACTTAATTCTCAATTATAGTTTATTCTAAAAGCAGAACAAACACAGTTGGCTTCTACGCCATCAATTCGTTTATTTAATTTATAATCAATATTGATTATGTTTATATTTTACCAATAATGATTTTCCATGTCAATATATGAATAGATATTTTTGTATAAAAGTTTAATGAAAACATTATAACCATACTAAATCAAACATATCCCCAATCCAATACAATACATACCAAATCTAAATCCAATAATTCACGGAATCATGTTTCTACGAATCATAAAAAACCTCTAACTACTAGTTCAACTAATAGTTAGAGGTTCTATCCTTCTATATTATATGCGGTTTTATTACACTATATTAAATATAGTATTCTATGTAATTATCAGGGATTTTTTTCTCCTCTGCTTGTGCAGCGGTTGCATTGCGACTAGGTTTACGGACATACATATTTTCTGGATCTGTTTCAAAGATAACCATATCTTTAGGGATATCGTGTTTGATAACGAGGTTACAACCAATTTTAGTGGGTGCCCCAATAGTAATATCACCTAAGATTTTCGTACCTGTACCGATGAGCACTTCGTCTTCGATGGTCGGATGGCGTTTTACCTTTTTAGAGGACATGCCACCTAACGTCACTTGGTGGAACAAGGTCACATTATCCCCTACGATTGCCGTTTCACCGATAACGACACCCATGCCATGGTCGATAAATAAACCACGACCGATGGTAGCACCTGGATGGATCTCAATGCCGGTTACGTGACGGGAGTGAAGCGCTACGCG
>CABQQJ010000147.1 GCA_902466275.1 uncultured Veillonella sp.
AATCGTATGCAGTAATTCAGCTGGTACAACCTTCTCTTCTCTTACGAGAACACGTTCAATCATTTTTCCTTTATAAAACACCTCGTGAATATCTACGCGTTGTTCATCATTAAGAATTACAAGATTAGCACTATAGCCGGGTGCAATAGCGCCTAAATGTTTCAAACCGTAGCATGATGCCGGATGAGTGGAGGCCATTTTATAAGCTTGGATTGGTGTCAGTCCCAATTCAATCGAACGACGAATATTATAGCTAATATGGCCTTCTGAACGAATATCCTCAATATGCTTATCATCTGTACAGAAACCATAACGCTCCGTATTTCCTTGCTCTTCTACAAGCCCTTTCACAATGGAGTCTAGATTATGAGCCGCACTGCCCTCACGAATCCATACATAGATACCATTTTTAACTTGCTCTTTTGCTTCTTTGTAGGAAATACATTCATGATTTGTAGTAATGCCTGCCAAACGATAACTTGCTACTTGCTCTGGTGAAAGTCCAATAATATGTCCATCCATAATTGTATCTTTAAAGTAATCTAACTTTTTCATCATGTAAGGATCACTATTGATAACACTATAACAGTCCATGACTTCACCTAATCCTAAAATACGTGGATTAGCTTGTAGCTTATGTAACATATCGCCATCTAAAATAGCGCCATTATCTTCACCTGGTACAGCGGGCACACAGGATGGAGCCATAACATATACATCACCTTGAGCCGATGCAGTTTCATTGATCATGTACTCAACACCGGCAATACCCGCTACATTACCGGCTTCATGAGGGTCTACAATAAATCCTAACGTCCCTACTTGAGATGCTTCAAAGACTAATTCCTTAGGATTTACTAATGTAGACTCTAAATGTAGATGACTGTCTATAAATCCGGGCACAATATATTTACCGCTGTAATCATATTCTGTTTCACCTGTATATGTTCCTACACCTATAATCGTGTCATCATGAATCGCAATATCCGCTTTTACCCATTCATCGGTGAATACATTTAAAACAGATGCCCCCTTCAATACGACAGGAGCCTTATCCAACCCCTGTGCTTGTCGAGAAATTTTTGCATTAAATTGTATCATATAAGGATCCTCCTTACATATAGGTTTCTTTCAAAATGAAAATGAGCGCCAAGAAATACATGACACCGGAAACATCTCGATATTTCCCAGTCAGAACCTTAATTAATACATAACTGATGAGACCCCATTCGATCCCCACACCTATGGAGTAAGCAAATGGCATCATGATAATGGTCAAAAATGCCGGTAGTCCTTCCGAAATATCACCGAAATCGATGTCCTTAACGGATGCCATCATAAATAGACCTACCACGATGAGTACCGGCGCTGTAGCCGCCACAGGAATAACCATGAGTAACGGCGCTAAAAATAAGGATGCTATAAAGAGTCCTGCAATAGTTAAAGCGGTCAAGCCCGTGCGGCCGCCCTCTGCGATACCCGCTGCCGATTCAACAGCTACAATGTGAGGAGATGTACCTAGTGCACTACCAATGATAGTGCCTAATGCAGATACTTTCATACAAGAGCTTTGTACACCCAACTGTTTATCTTGAGGCACTTCGGCTTGATTCGTAAGACCAATCAATACGCCCACTACATTAAATAAATTAACGAACAAGAACGTAAAGGCCACAAATACCATATCTACAGATAAAAGTTCGCTCATATCATAATGAAACCAAATCGGTGCCAACGATGGTGGCATAGAAAATATCGTCGACGGCAACTTTGTAATTCCACAGAAGAACCCAACAACCGCAGCAATGATAACGGCTAGAAATATTCCTCCTTTTACATTGCGTCCCATAAAAACGGCGATTAATATGATTCCCAAAATGGATATCAAGCTAGATGGTGCCTGTAAGTCCCCAATGCTCACAATAGTAGCAGGATTGCTGACGATAAGCCCAGCACTACTAAGACCAATGAGAGCGATAAACAAGCCGATACCCGCTGTTACAGCCAATTTAATTGTATGAGGTATGGCATTAAACAGATATTCTTTTAACGGTGTAACTGCGATTAGTAAAAATGCTAAACCTGCGATTAATTGAGCCGTTAACGCAAAGGCAAAGCTATGTCCCATTTGGACCACAATAGTGTAAGCAAAAAATGCATTGATACCCATACCGGATAAGCCGGCGAATGGCATATTGCTATACAAAGCTAGCAATAATGTCATAATGATAGCACTAACAGCCGTTGCCGTGAATACGGCGCCTACATCCATACCGGCAGCGCCAAGAATAGCAGGATTTACAGCTAATACATAAGAAACGCAAAGAAATGTAGTGGCCCCCGCAAATAACTCTCTCGATACGGATGAGCCTCGTTCTGATATTTTGAATACTTTGTCCCATACACTACCTTGAACTTGTTCTCTCATAATAATTCCTCCTCTCGTACTTACAATCATGGGCGTATTCTCCTATACTTATATATTTCCACATATAAGTAAGAATTTCCTGTTCTTTATTAAAATCTACTCTATAAAAAAATACCGCAGTATGTATTTAACTCAATTAAAGTAAATATATACTGCGGTATTTCGCATATGTAATCATTTATAAAATCAATAATGTAAATCTATTCAACTCTAAATAAATATAAATTCTAGATTTATCCCTTCAGGGAATCTAAAAATGAAGTCCCAATCCCCCATTGTTTCAATCCAAAGTTTTGTAATACTGTTTCACCTATGTCCGCAAAACTGTGTCTATCACCCAAAGCTACTGAATGACTCATACTTGGACTATAAGCTAGCAAAGGCACCATTTCTCTCGTATGATCTGTACCTTTCCAAGTCGGATCATTCCCATGATCTGCGGTGATAATAAGTAAATCGTCATCTTTAAGCAAGTCCAACAAACCACCTAATTGGTAATCAAAGTCTTCAATAGCACGCTTATACCCTTCTACATTACGCCGATGACCGTACAGACTATCAAATTCAACAAGGTTGACCATCATGAACCCCCGTGCAAAGCTTTGGCCCAATAGATAAGGAACTACGTTCATACCATGCGCGTTAGACTTTGTCGGATATGATGCATCCCAGCCAACATGAGCATAAATATCGCCGATTTTGCCAACTGCCACTGTCGGAATGTTTGCGTCTTGTAACTCTTGTTGCACCATTTTCTTTTCAGGCATGCGACTATAGTCATGACGATTTGAAGTACGTACAAAATGCCCTGGTGTACCAACAAAAGGCCGAGCTATGATGCGCCCCACATAATAATCACCGACACATACCTTATCGCGTGTAATTTGACACATGCGATACAACTCTTCTAAAGGAATGATATCCTCATGAGCAGCAATTTGAAAGACAGAATCCGCCGATGTATAAACGATTGGCTTACCTGTTCTTATATGTTCTTCTCCGAGGCGTTCAATAATTTCTGTACCAGATGCAACTTCATTACCTAAATAACCATAGCCCGTTTCTTTTGTGAAAGTATCCATCAATTCTTTTGGAAAACCTTCATAAAAAGTTGGGAATGGAACGGTAACGGGATGCCCCATCATCTCCCAATGACCACTAGTCGTATCTTTACCAGTACTGAGCTCAGCCATGCGGCCAAAAGCACCTTTGATGCTTTCACCAGTATCAGAAATATCAGCAATGCGACCTAAGCCAATAGATTTTAAATTAGGACAATGAATCTGACCAGCCGTTGATTCAATATGGCCCAAAGTATTAGAACCTTCATCACCAAATTTTGCAGCATCAGCAGCGTGACCGATACCAACAGAGTCCATAACTAATAGGATAATTCGTTTAAACATATA
>CABQQJ010000148.1 GCA_902466275.1 uncultured Veillonella sp.
AAGTGGGGCACTATCAATACCCATTTTAGTGTTCCCCGTTTTGTCGCTAGTCATACCAATTATGGTGCGACGACTAAAGAATGCCAAGTTTAACGATGATTTACCGCTAAGCATGGGGTATCATGCTTATAGTTGGGCTTGGTGGACGGTATTTTCGTTTCTTCATACACCATTTAGCTTTAATGTAGATAATGGATTAGCAAAAGCATTACTTTTATTTGTGGTGTATTTTATCGTTCAAGTTCTCATTGAGTTATGTGGTTTATTAGCTACGAAGTTTTTCAATCGTACTTATCGATGGGGTATGATTGATGAAGCATTAGATATAATTGCCTATACTATACCGATTCCGTTCTTGTATATTGGCTCAATCCTATATATAGATTTACAAGATCCGATGGTATATTTTATGTATGCATCATCCATGAATGTAAATATATTATTTGCTGAACTTGTATTATTATTAGTTTCTTTATTGGTCTTTGTATTCTATTTGTATCCAAGAGATTTAGCATATAAGGGTGTACGTTTGTTGCGTATCATTATTACTGCAGGCATATGGCTTGCTATGAACGCCCATATCTTGTATGGTGGTTATATTCCAGAATTTATATTATCTTTAGTTCCCACCGTTTTTCCAACGTATCAAGGTAATCCGCTCGTGTTTGTTACTCCCACTTTATTAGAAGCTGGTATGACAGGTGTAGCAGTGATTATAGGTGCATTGGTAGAGCGTGGTATTATTTCACGACGCCGTGAACGTATTTAATTTCTAGTTTCGACTTATATCCGTAAGGAATGAGAACGAAGGAGGATCTATGAACAACATTGAACGTCCATTGGATGATAACTCAACTGTATCAATCCACGACAATGAAAAACTGAAGCAAGTTGAACGTAAAGAGGCCAAAAAAGAGAAGAAAAGTGGCATTACGATTCGAGAATTGACAATTATTGGTCTACTAGCAGGTATCACTATTGCATTAGGGCTTTCTGGTTATGGTATTATTCCATTAGGACCGCTAAATGTAACAACTTTACATGTACCAACTCTAATTGGTGCTATTGTAGAAGGACCAAAAGTGGGGGCCTTTGTTGGCTTTATCTTTGGTTGCTATAGTTTGTGGCAAAATATTACAGCTCCTAATATTTTATCCCCACTATTTATTAATCCAATCATTTCCGTATTACCGCGTATACTTTTCCCAGTATTAGCATATTTGGTATATCTATTATTGTGGAAAGCACCGCAAGGTCCGCGTATTATTGTTTCTGCTTTTATGGGGACTGTATTTCATACGATCATGGTTATGGGATTAATCTTCTTACTCTATGCAGATATGTTTGCTCTTAAAATGAATCTTAGTCCAGATCAAGTATTAGGCTCTATTGTATTCTTGTCTGTTACACATGGTATTCCAGAAGCAGTTTTTGCTGCTGTAATTGTAACACCAGTGGCAATGGCTTTACGAAAAGTATTGCGTAAGGATGCTCCTAAGAAAACTAAAGGTGAAGCTATGCGAGACGCAAAAGTTACAGACCATCAATTAGGAGAAACTGAAGTGGTAGAAACCAAATAAGCTGAAGTTGTAGACGAAAATATAACGAAATAGTATTTTACAGGCTTTTTATAAATATGATAAAATAAATATCATTCGATAAGTATTGAGGAGGATAATCATGGCTAAACGTATTCGTACTATCAACACTGAATCCTTACAAAAAACTGCTAAAACTGGCGGTTGTGGGGAATGTCAAACATCTTGCCAATCCGCTTGTAAAACAAGCTGCACAGTTGGTAACCAAGTTTGCAAACAAAAATAATGAAGAGGCTCGCTTAGCGGGCCTTTTTTATTTATGTTTTAAAGACATACATTGTATAGTATATCTTTATGACTCTTTTTATAACGTTTAGTGTGGAAATGTGGTACAATTATCTAGAAAGTTCTATATACTAGAGCTTTTACCATACAAATCAATTGGAGGTACCATGTTAGAATTAAAACCAATGATCCATAAGTTTCGGATGAAGGATAATTACTACTGCTTAGATGTAAATAGCGGTATTATTCACGTTATCGACGAACTCATCGATAGAGTTCTTGACATATATGATGGCACTAATCGCGATGCTGTACATGCTGCGTTAGATGCTAAAGAAGATGCAGTAGAACTAGATGAGATTATGGACGAGTTAGATGAGCTCATCAAAGCGGAGCAATTATTTGCACCGATGAGTAAAGAGTTTAAACTTGTAGTAGGTGAGAAACCTATTGTTAAGGCATTATGCTTAAATATTGCTCATGATTGTAACTTAGCATGCAAATATTGCTTTGCTAGTCAAGGTGATTACGGCGGTGTTAAACGAGAATTGATGAGCTTTGATGTAGCAAAACGAGCTGTGGACTTTCTTATTAAAATGAGTGGACCTCGCCAACATTGTGAAATTGACTTTTTCGGTGGTGAGCCATTGTTGAACTGGGATGTTGTTAAGCAAACGGTTGAATACATTGAATCCATTCAAGAAAAACACAATAAGATATTTAAACTTACATTGACTACGAATGGTATGCTTTTAACACAAGATAAAATCGACTATGTAAACGAGCATAAGATGAGTCTTGTATTATCCTTGGACGGTCGTGAATCCGTGCATAATGCAATGCGACCAGTAGCAGGTAGTGGTGCTGAGTCTTATAAATATATTGCTAAAAACCTTATCAATGCCGTAAAACAACGTCATGGTTTAGAATACTATGTGCGTGGTACATATACGCATAAAAACTTAGACTTTACTAAAGATGTTATGGCTATGTCTGATCTTGGCTTTGAACATTTGTCCATGGAGCCTGTTGTCGGTGAAGAAGGGGACTATGTACTTCGTGAAGAAGATTGGCCAGCTTTAGAGAAAGAATATGAAAAACTAGCAGATATTTATTTACAACGCCAGTTAGAAGGCTGGGGTGAGAAGTTTAACTTCTTCCACTTCCGTATGGATTTGTATCGCGGTCCATGTATGGCTAAACGCCTTCGTGGTTGTGGGGCAGGTCATGAATATATGGCAGTCGTACCTAATGGCGATATTTACCCATGTCACCAATTTGTAGGTAAAGATGGATACGTGCTTGGTAATGTGTATGATGGTTTACAAAATACAGAAATTCCTAAAGATTTCCGCAATACACATGTATTCTCCAAACCAACTTGTGCTGAATGTTGGGCGAAATTCTTCTGTTCCGGTGGTTGTCATGCTAACAACATTACATTGGGTGGCGATCTAGAAACACCTTATGAATTTGGTTGTCGTTTACAGAAGAAACGCATCGAATGTGCTATTATGATTCAAGCCGAATTAGAACAAGCTGGTATTGATGGAAGTATTCCTGTTGCATTAGGTTAATTACACTTGATTCTCCGAGTATAGTAGGAGTTTATATGAAACAAAATAGTAATCAAACTACAGAACGCTGGGGAATTCGCTATACCGGTATAGTTCAAGGGGTCGGATTCCGGCCCCTTGTTTCTATGTGTGCCCATTCTCTAGGTTTAACTGGTTTTGTATATAATGATAGCCGCGGTGTATATGTTGAAATACAAGGTCCTCTAGGAGCATTACAACTATTTTTAGATGCTATTCAAGAAGAGCAACCTCGTTTATGCCGTATCACTAGTCAAACAGTGCAGCCTCTTACTATAAAAAATGAGGAAACTACATTTTCCGTTGAACCATCTCCATTAGGAGAAGATGTTAGTACGTTTATCAGTGCAGACACGGCTCCTTGTGAAGATTGTCTTAAAGAGTTACAACATGATAAGCGAAGACAG
>CABQQJ010000149.1 GCA_902466275.1 uncultured Veillonella sp.
TCAGCACTTTAAATCTAATTAGATTTAAAGTGTTTTACCTTATTTTAGCTGCCCTGCAGCTACAGCAAGATCTCTCCAGTAGATAGCTTGCATATAACCATATGTATCTGGTTTTAAGGTAATTAATTTAGCTTTAGGTCGTTTTTCCTCACGTAATACTCTGCCTGTACGGGCATCGATGATATTACGTTGTTCTTGAACCCATTGAATCGTATCGGCATCTTGATCAAAGTAATAATGATTTATATACTCTGTCATATAATATTGAGCACCTTGATGACTATATGTACGAGCTACAATTTCAAATTTATTACCTTCTCCTGCGATGACCTTAACGCGTTGTTCTGCGTAATAATTTTGGCCATTCATACGATATAAGTAGGCATAACCTCTGGCATTCTCTAAATCAGCAATATTAACTGCTTGAGAGGGGAGGATACCTAAGATTGTGAAAGCCGCTGCAATTAATAAACTACGCTTCATGTATTCTCCTTATTACTTCGCATGTGGCTGATCAGATTCAGCAACCACATGTACAACTAATTCTTGATTAGAAGGAATCTGAGCCATGACTACAGGCATTGGTACATTCATAGCTGCTGCAATACCCTTGATCTGGCGCATTGCAACAGGTACTACAGTACCATCTTCTTGGATGTTTTTTTCTAATGCTTCAATTTCAGTAACTGTTAAGCTTGCTTTGTTCGCAAAATCTTCGATGGATACACCATTAGCTTCGCGATATTCTTTAATGAAATCTCCGATATACATAGATTCCTCCTATTTTTAGATACCTTTATATTGTAATTAAAAATATCATATATGGCAATAGATGAATAAAAGATGAATAAATTAAATTACAAAAATAAATTGACTTAATACGATAGTGGTGTTAATATTAACTCATAGAAAACATCATATTTGGGAATAGGTGCTGAAAAGCATAATAGAGAAGCTGGTTAAATGCCAGCACGGTCCCGCCACTGTATGGTCGAGCGAGTCTAAATTAAGTCACTGGGAAACTGGGAAGGCTAGATGAGCGATGACGCCGAGTCAGGAGAACTGCCTATTCAACATTCACCATTTGACCTACGAGAGATAGGGAGGAGAAGTTAATAGCTCCTTTTTACGTACCCGTAAAAAGGATTTTTTAGTTCTATACGATTTTTATCAGAGATGATTTAAATTGTATTCGAAAGACCTTAATGTTGATGGCATGGTTATGGTGAATAATACCTTCTTGGTATTACCAGCATGACATATGTTATGACTGTTAATATATTTTATGGTAAATGTAGGGCATGCATTTATTCATCATCATCCTAAAAAAGAGGCTGACCCAGGGTTCTAGTAGTTCGGATTCTGGGTCAGTCTCTTTTTATTTTATGAGATACATGAAATTTAAGTTAATTATAAAAAAATGATTGACGATGAATTCTATACATGATATTATTATTTCAGTTGAGACGCGGGAGTGGCGGAATTGGCAGACGCACCAGACTTAGGATCTGGCGCCTTACGGCGTGGGGGTTCAAGTCCCTTCTCCCGCACCAACTTTATTGCACCTTTAGAGGTGCTATTTTTTTTGCCTAAAATTAAGTAGTTAATGTGGATATTCATATCGATAAACACTTGTAATTTAATAGTAGGGTAGGTACAGAATTAACTACTACATTATATGTTATAATAAATGAGTTAGAACTATTTAATTAATACAATCATAGTAATACTATATGGTGCAGTATGGATAATACATTAACAAAACTGCTTTCACAGAACCCATCCTTTGTGGATGGGCTAAACGCATTTCAGCGGAAAGGAAAGTCAGTCATATATGGTCTTAGTGGATCTCAAAAGAGTTTCCTCTTAAATCAAGCTTTTTCTACGGGTCTTACAAAGCCTGTAGTTATCGTAGTCCATGATAAGGACCATAAAGAGATGTGGGAACGGGACTTAGCTTTTTTCATGCCTAATGTTCCAGTCCTCTCATTTCCTATCACAGATCATGTAGACTTTACGACTGTGGCTCGTAGCCTTGAAGACCAAGGGGCTCAAATGCGTGCTTTAGCATTGCTTGCATGGCAGGAACCTGCCGTAGTCATTGCGAATGCTGAAGAGGTTACACAATATGTGGTATCTCCACAATATTTAAAAGGACAGTCGTTACATTTCTCTTTGAATGATACGATTGAACGCGATACAGCTCTTGAACAGCTCGTTACAATTGGATATGAACGTGTAGACCAGGTGGAACAACGTGGTCATTTTGCCGTGCGCGGGGATATTTTAGACATATATCCTGTTAATAGTGAACATCCTATACGTATTGAATTCTTTGGCGATGAAATTGATACGTTGCGGTTCTTCTCTGTGGAGAACCAACGTTCCATTGAACAAATTGATTCTTATACGGTGACGCCTTTCTTCCTTGGTAAAAGCGATGCAGATAGTACCTTGTTATCGTATGTAAAGGATGGCCTCCTCATTTACGATGAGCCAGGACGTATTCAAGAAGCGTTAAAGAAGTTCATCAAGGAAGATCCTACACATCGTAAAAATCATTGTGACTGGAGTGAATTGCAACGTACTGTAGAAGCGACGAATCAAGTAGCTTTCACATTTATGCAACAACGTTCTATTGGCTTAGCTGGATTTACCCCAATTGGTATTC
The DNA here is from genome assembly GCA_902466275.1 of uncultured Veillonella sp. Lineage (GTDB taxonomy): Bacteria > Bacillota > Negativicutes > Veillonellales > Veillonellaceae > Veillonella. The sequence continues at coordinate 2,672 of CABQQJ010000149.1, forward strand.
AAGGCAAGACGATGACGAGCTTTGAGCGTCAAATTCCTTTATTAACAGATGAAATTAAGCAATGGCATCGCCTAAATCATCAAGTTGTATTGGTATTAAATAACCAACAACGACGAGAAGGCATTGAACGAGCTCTTGAAGGGGAAAATATCGCCTTTATTCATAGTGAAGAATGGATTGCTAAGCCTAATACGGTTGTTATATTACAAGGCTTATTGACCGACGGCTTTGAATTGCCAAATAGCCATTTAGTAGTTGTCGTAGAAGGCAATATTTATGGACAACAAAAGCGTAAGCTTCGCAATAAGCCTAAAAAGGGCCAAGAAATCAATTATTTTACAGATTTAACGCCTGGTGACTATGTAGTACATAACATGCATGGTATCGGCAAGTATATTGGTCTTAAAACAATTGAGACGGAAGGCATTCACCGCGATTATATTGAGATTGCTTATGCTGGAACGGATAAACTGTTCTTACCAGCTAATAATTTAGATCAACTGCAAAAATATATTGGCAATGAAGGTGATGTGCCACGTATTAATAAGATGGGTGGTCGTGATTGGAGCAAGGTTGTTACAAAGGCAAAAAAATCTATTGATGATTTAGCAGATAAACTCGTTGAGATATATGCACAACGAGAAATCACAGAAGGTTTTGCATTCTTGCCAGACCAACCATGGCAGCAAGAGTTTGAAGATGCATTCCCCTATGAGGAAACGGAAGACCAATTACAGGCTACCGCAGAGATTAAAGAATCCATGGAAAGACCTGTTCCTATGGATCGCCTGCTCGCTGGTGATGTAGGATTTGGTAAAACGGAAGTGGCTATGCGCGCCATTTTTAAGGCTGTTATGAGCGGAAAACAAGTGGCAGTACTTGTACCGACTACGGTTTTAGCACAGCAACATTTCCAAACTTTTTTGAATCGCTTTGCTCCATTTGGGGTGAAAGTAGATGTGCTTAATCGATTCCGAACTACATCAGAGAAAAAACAAATTCTTAAAGGCGTAGAGGATGGATCTATTGATATTCTCATTGGAACTCATTCATTACTTAACAAAAAGGTGGTATTCAAAGACTTAGGAATGCTCGTTGTAGATGAGGAGCAACGTTTTGGGGTAGCACAAAAAGAAAAGTGGAA
>CABQQJ010000150.1 GCA_902466275.1 uncultured Veillonella sp.
GTGTAGGTACTGTAACGAAACCAGGTCTTGCTATGCCGCCAGGTGAACCGGCTATCAATCCAGGGCCCCGGGCAATGATGAAAATAGTTTTTGAAGAACATTGTGTCCATGGTCAAGGTGTAACGGTAACCGTTAGTGTTCCTAATGGTAAGGTATTAGCTAAGAAAACATTAAATCATACACTTGGTATCGAAGGTGGCATTTCCATTATTGGTACTACCGGTATTGTTAAGCCTATGAGTGAAGAAGGGTTTAAGAACTCGTTAGTGCCACAGTTGAAAGTTATGAAGGCTAACGGATGTGAAACAGCTGTTCTCGTACCGGGGCGTATTGGTCAAGATCTTGCAGAGCAAGTATTGGGTATCCATAAGAACCAAATGGCAGAAACAAGTAACTTTATCGGATTTATGCTAGAAAAGGCTGTACAGATTGGATTCAAGCGAATCTTAATCATCGGTCATATCGGTAAATTAATCAAACTAGCTAGCGGTAGCTTCCATACTCATAATCGCATGAGTGATGGACGTATGGAAAGTATCGTGGCCTATGCTGCCTTAGAAGGGGCATCGCAAGCAGTTTGTGAAGAGTTATTTAGTTGCCAAACTACAGAGTCTACATTCCCTATCTTGGAGCGTGAAGGACTGACTGGTGTGTACCAACGTGTTGTAGATCGTGCATCTCTACGTAGTGAGCGCTATATTGCTAACGAAGCAGAGGTGGGCATCATTATTACGACCTTAAAGGGCGAAATCTTGGCAATGGATAAGCATGCAAAAGAGATAGGAGAACTTGAACATTGGCACATACCTTGTATATCGTAGGCATTGGTCCGGGTAATCCTGATTATGTGGTGCCTAGAGGCCTTAATTTAATTAAACATGCTACAGTATTGGTAGGCAGTGAACGGTCCTTAGAGGACTTTCAAGAGCCTGGCCAAATTACATATCCTGTAACAGGTAAGCTTAGCCTGCTAGCTGAGCAAATTGAGCGTGAGCTCAACGATCATGACGTTGTCGTTATGGTAAGTGGTGATACAGGCTACTATAGCTTGTTGCCATATTTAAAAAAGAAATTTACTGCTAACCCTATTGAGGTTGTGCCCGGCATTAGTTCTATGACCTTTGCCTTCGCTCGACTTAATGAGGTGTGGCATGATGCGGATTTAATGAGCTTTCACGGTCGCCAACCGGCACCAGAGAAACTCGTATATGAAGCAGGTAAAAAGATGGGATTCTTGACGGATCCTGAATATAATCCAGCGCATATTGCGCGTATTTTAATAGATGCAGGTTGGCCAAAAGAAACGAGAGCAGCAGCCCTTGAGCGCTTGAGCTATGATGATGAAAAAATCGTAGACTCCACGCTTGAGGTATTAACTGAGCTTGAAGGCTTTGGTCATTCTGTAATGGTGGTACTAGGATGAGACATTTTTTTGGAATTCCTGATGAGGAATTTATCCGCGGTGACGTGCCGATGACGAAATGCGAGATTCGCAAAGCCGTTATGAATGAGGCACGCATCGAGGAGGATAGCATCGTCCTTGACGTAGGTGCTGGTACGGGCTCTATTTCTATTGAAGCAGCCTTGGCAGCTCCTAAAGGGCATGTATATGCGATTGAGCGCTTTGATAAAGGCATCGACCTTATCAATGAAAATATGAAGAAATTCAATGTAAATAATATGACGGTTATCAAGTCCAAAGCTCCTGAAGGCATGGAAGAATTGCCTGAGCTTGATGCGGTTATCATCGGCGGTAGCGCTGGTGGTATGACAGGCATTATGGACGAGGCACAACGTCTATTAAAAATTGGCGGCCGTTTAGTTGTAACTGCTGTAACAATGGAAACTGGTTATACAATCCTTAAAGAGTTGAAAGGTCGTCCTTTCACCTATGAAGGTTACCAAATGTCCATTAGCCGTTACCGCAAGGCTGGTCCCTATCATTTGTTAGACCCATTGAGTCCAATTTTCATTGTATCTGCAACGCGTATCGCAGAAGGAGAGTAATATGGTTGACGTACATATCGTAGGTGCAGGCCCTGGGGATCCTGAGTTAATTACTCGCAAAGGGTATCGTTTAGTGCAAGAGGCAGACGTTGTTATCTACGCTGGCTCCTTGGTAAACCCTGCTATTTTAGAGGCTTGTAAACCAGGCTGTGAAATCCATAACAGTGCTACTATGAACCTTGATGAGGTATTGGCTGTTATGAAAGCTTCTGTTGAGGCTGGTAAAAGTGTAGTTCGCCTTCACACAGGTGACCCTGCTATTTACGGTGCGATTCAAGAGCAAATGGATGCATTGGCTGGCATGGGCATTTCTTATGAAGTCGTGCCGGGTGTAAGCTCTTTCCTTGCCACAGCTGCGGCATTGAAACAAGAATATACATTGCCAAATGTATCTCAAACAGTCATTATTACGCGTATGGAAGGTCGTACACCGATGCCTCCAAAGGAAAAATTGCGCATGTTAGCATCTCATGAAGCGACAATGTGTATTTTCCTTAGCGTTCAAATGTTAGATAAGGTTGTAGCTGAACTCATCGAGGGCGGTTATGACAAAACAACTCCAGTGGCTATCGTGGTAAAAGCGTCTTGGCCAGACCAACGCATTATCCGTGGCACATTGGAAACTATTGCGGACATCGTAGCGAAAGAAGGCGTATTGCGCCAAGCTATGATCGTAGTAAGCCATGTATTAGATAGTGAATACGAATTATCTAAACTCTACGATAAAGGCTTTGCTCACATGTACCGCAGTGCTAAGGACTAATATGATGAAAGAACTAGAAACTGTTGCATCTACGACTGGAACAAAGAAGAATAGAACAGCCATTCTCTCTGTGTCTGAACGAGGTGCAAAGCTAGGTCAACGCATCAAGTCTTTGGTGGCACCCCATGCGGATTGCTTTGAAAAGGAAAATCGTCCTTCTGGTGGTGAGGCTATTTATTTTGATTCCCTCAAAAACCATATTGGACAGATTTTCAAGGATTACGACCAAGTACTGTGTATTATGGCTCTTGGTATCGTAGTGCGCATGATTGCACCGTATATTGAGCATAAATCTAAAGATCCTGCAGTAGTCGTAATGGACGAAGTAGGACACCATGTGATTAGCTTATTGTCTGGTCACCTTGGGGGCGCCAACGAATGGACGCAGTCCATTTCGCTGGCCATCGATGCGGATCCCGTCATTACAACCGCAACGGATGTAAACGGATTGCCAGCGCCTGATGTGTTGGCGCGCCACGAGCATCTGTTAGTAGATGATTTTCAAACCTTAATCAATGTAAACTCTGCCATTGTTGGAGGAGAACAGGTTGATTATTATATCGATGAAAGCTTACCGAATGCAGAGCATTTAGAACAAGCTGCGAAAGCTCGTATTGGTGAACATGGTATGGTTCACGTTGTTTCGTTGGATCAGCTTGAGCTTATTCCATGTAAAAATGAAAGCACTGAAGACGGTTCTTCTCGCGTAGTTATTACGGACAAAGTAATTGCGGAGTATGGTCATCAATTGATTTTGCGCCCTCGTACCTATACGATGGGCATTGGCTGTCGTCGAGATACGCCAAAGGAATTGATTCTTGATGCTATTCAACAGTCGCTAGCAGCACATAAGCTTTCACCAAAGAGCCTTGTAACGGCAGCATCGGTCATCGTTAAACAAGATGAAGTAGGCCTCTTAGAGGCTATGCAAATTATGGGGTGGCCTATCGTGTTCTATACACAAGACGAGATGGCACCACTCATTGAAGAACAAGAATTAAAAGAATCTAATTTTGTAAAAGGAACTATAGGAGTAGGAAACG
>CABQQJ010000151.1 GCA_902466275.1 uncultured Veillonella sp.
GTTGATATATCAACTATCTGCTATAAATGTCCTTAAAAGAATTATTTTTTAATTAGATTCGTCATTCTCTTAACAGGTTCTTTAGTATCAAAGGAACCTACAGTTGGCACTTTTTTACCATTATTGACAAATAGAACACCATTAATATTATCAAAGGATGTCAATGTATTTACAATGGCAGCCATTTGTAATTTAACAGTTAAGTCTCCGCCATTACCCTTTACGAATGCATCATTTACTTCAACAGAAGCAATGCCATCTTTTACAGTAACAGATGTAATTTCAATATCCTTAGAGAAGACTGGATATTTTTGTGCTCTATCGGCATTTAACATTGCTAAAAGAGCTGCTTTAGGCGTAACTTTATTCGCCTCTATCTCAACGGTAGTTTGTTTTACCCCAGAACCATCCTCTGTAGGAACAAAGAAGGCCATCTTAACCTTTTCTTGAGATACTTTACTTGTTTCTGCATCCTTATTGACTTTCGTCTCTTGCGTAGGTTCACTTTTACCTGTTGTAGGAGCTTGTTCATGTGTACAACCCACTACAAATGCCAGCATACCTACACAGAGAATCGATAGAACTTGTTTACGTAATTTCATCGATTAACCTCCAAAGTAATTAGCAATACCATTTGCAATGCGGTTAGCAAAGTCTTCTTGAGTTTGAGGAGATTGTAGCACACGTTCCTCATTAGGGTTAGAAATAAAACCAAGCTCTACAAGAATTGCAGGCATATTAGAATGTCTCAACACGTATAAGTTACCTTCTTGAATGCCACGATCACCATTGAAACCAGGTGTGTTAGCAATTTGAGATTGTACCTTTTGTGCTAATCGAGCATCGTTACCAGTTTTGCTATAGTAATATGTTGCAATACCACCAACGCTAGGATTATTAAATGCGTTGATATGAACGCTTACAAGAGCATCAGAATTACTACGGTTAGCCACGTTAACACGAGCCCCCAATTCATCAACACCACTTGCATTAGGGCCATATACATCTACATCGGTAGTACGAGTCAAAAGTACTTTAGCACCACGATTTTCTAAAGATTTTTTCAAATACATAGAAATTGGTAGTGTAATGTTTTTCTCTTGTACACCGTGAGGTCCAATAGCACCAGAATCACTACCACCATGTCCTGGGTCAATAGTAATTGTTTTGCCAGATAAACCACCGCTAGTAGAGTATTTACCAGATCCTGTAGGTACATTTTTTGCTGGATGCGCAGATTGAGATGGCTTTTTACCATAGTAAGCAGGCTTAGCTACAGCACCTTTTTTCTGAACATCAACAACGATACGATACGGTTTCTTATTAACCGTATCTTTTTTCAAGGAAAAAACCTTTACATCACTAGTATCAATAGATGAAGGTGTCTTGATTGTTACTTTAACGTCTCTGCCATCTTGTGAAAGTTTAGCAGAGCTAGCAATAGCTGAGTCCATAGAAATGTTCTCTTTAGCCGTCTTTAGCTTTGTATTCTTTAAAGTAACAGTCGTAGTTTTCCCATCTTTGCTAATTGATGCAGATGCCTTTATAGGTGCCGATAAGTCCATAACAATACGAACATATGGTACAGGTGCATCTGTTCTAGTCACCCATCGAGCATCTTCCAAATTAGCTGCCTTTGCTTGAGTCAATAATAAAGGTATCGCCATCAAGACTGCAAGGCACATAAAAAATAGTTTACGCAATACATTCACTCCAATCTAACTGACATACATAGTGTCCAAACCATAGAGATGAGTCGATGATATTTTTATCTATCAAAATCTCATCGTTCCAATCTATCCATAAACTAATGTTAGATTATAAATAGATTATTTCATACAAACATGAAGATATGTATACGGATTATACATATTTATCATCGTTCTGTAGAAATTTGCCATTCATTCCCATCCGTACTAATGTGAATACGTCCCATCGTATCTGTACGGTAAATAGCAATATTATTTTCCTGCAAGCGACGTAATGTCACATCGTGAGGATGACCATACTTATTATACATGCCATTTGAAATTAATGCACTTTCAGGCTTAATAGATTTCAAAAAATCTTCAGAGCTACTTGTACGAGAACCGTGATGACCTACCTTAAGAATACGAGCAAACAATCTGGAATTCTGCTCTTTTATAAGTTTTTTCTCTTCTTGCCATTCAGCATCACCCGTGAAGAGCATAGAGAATTTACCGAAGATTAATTTACCTACAATAGAATTATTATTAAGATCTGTCTCTCCTTTTTTATCAGTTAAAGGTTCAACCCAAGGAGCATATACTACAAAGACAGCACCATGTCCAAAATCAACTACATCTCCACTTCTCAAAGTAGTTCGTTGAATTTTATTTTTCTCAATCCACTTTTCATAAGTTTTGTACATATTATTATCAACGGCAATACCATCATCATATACATGTTCAATAGGCATAGCCTTTGCAATAGCATAGAAACCACCCATATGATCAGCATGAGGATGAGTGATAATAATATTTTTTAGCTTTGTTACACCCATAGTTTTAAGTTGAGCTACAATATTTTCACGATGTTCTATGTCACCAGTATCGATCATGCTATACTCATCGCCTACCTTAAGTAATATAGCATCCCCCTGACCAATATCTAGCATATATACATCTAGCTTACCTTCAGGGGTAGTCGTTTTAGTATCGATCGAGTAAGCCCCATTAGCGTTAGTAGTTGCTTGATTTGCTGCGTTTGCTACATCATTATTTGTGCATCCTGCAATGGCGAAGATAGGAATACATAATACCAACAAGAAAGCTATAAAGCGTTGTATTCTATTTGTCATTCATAATCTCCCAATAATTCACTAACCACGAAGCCTAAAGAAGCACTGACATCACTCGGAGTATAACCCCAACTCTTTGTTTCATTCAGAATATCTGCACTACGACTATGTACATATACACCGAGAACAGCACTATCTTGTAGTGAATAACCCTGACTTATAAAACCAGCAATTACACCAGTCAGTACATCTCCCATACCGCCAGTACCCATGCCCGCATTACCGATAGTATTTACATACACCGTTCCATCAGGGAATGCCACAATTGAAGGAATTCCTTTTAGTACAAGAATAACTTGATGAGCCTTAGCAAATTCTCTAGCCAACATGATATAATGACGCTCAATCCATTTAATAGGTAAATCAATAAGTCTACTAAATTCACCTAAATGCGGTGTCATGACACAATATGGAAGTTCTTTTTCCACTGTATATGCAAACTCAATATCACCATCTCGCAAAGCATCTTTATTAACACAACCAACATGTCCCAATGCATACAAAGCATCAGCATCTAGTACTAATGCTCCTTCGTAAGCATCTAAGATATGCTCCACTAAATTACAGATTTCACGGGTGCGACCTAAACCAGGTCCCATAGCAACAACTTGGCGACAATCAAAAAGTTCTTTATTAGTCTCTGTGGAAGTAACCATCACCTCAGGTATGACACGGCTTTGTACAATCTGTTTAATTATTTTGGGTACAGCTAATGTTACTTTACCAGCACCACTATGAACTGCCGCTTCAGCAGCCAAAATAGGGGCTCCTATCATATCATTTGAACCACCAATAATTAAAGTGTTTCCATTGACACCTTTATGCGCCATTGGGGTACGATAGTTGATAATTTTTTCTGCTAAATCAGAATCAATGGTTATAGTTCTAACACGTTCACCCAGTACCTGCTGCCAAGGAGCACCCAATGGAGCAACCACAGCGGTTCCTCCTACAGCCTTTCCGGGATATAATAACAAACCTTGTTTGAT
>CABQQJ010000152.1 GCA_902466275.1 uncultured Veillonella sp.
CCCCCAGTTTAACTGGGGGTTTAGTCATGCCTATTCGGCGTACAATGAGAAAAAGCTGTGCATCACGAGGTATGCACAGCTTTCATTAACATATAAATCCTATTCTGGTAAAGATACGTTTTCTAAGTTTGTTTTTTCGATAGACTCAATATCACCTTTATCGCAAAGGTTTGCAATAGTTGGATCAATTGGTAAACGGTTCAACAATAATAGACCGTATTTTTGAAGGATTTCTTCAATGTGGCTTTCACCAAAGATTTGGTAATCCTTACCGTTATCTGGGCAATGGAAGTAAGAGTAGTTTTCCACCACACCAATAATAGGCACTTGCATTAAATCAGCCATTTTAACTGCTTTTTCAACAATCATGGATACCAAGTCTTGAGGAGATGTAACGATAATAATACCGTCCAATTTCAAGGATTGATATACAGTAATCGCTACGTCACCTGTTCCTGGTGGCATATCAACGAATAAATAATCGATGTCTTTCCAAATAACATCTGTATAAAATTGTTTTACTACATTACCTAAAATAGGACCACGCCATAAAACAGGATCTGTATCGTTTTCCAAAAGGAGGTTAACAGACATAACGTCAATACCGCCTTTAGATTTTACAGGATACATACCGATTTCGTCAGCATATGCCTTTTCCTTAATGCCAAACATCTTAGGAATAGAAGGACCTGTAATATCCGCATCGAGGATACCTACTTTGTAACCTTTACGCGCCATTGTAATGGCCATCAAGCTGGTAACGGAGGATTTACCTACGCCACCTTTGCCAGATACTACACCAATTACATGTTTAACAGAACTAAGCTCGTGTAATTGAGCTGTAAGATCTTGAGGTTGTTGAGACGCGCCACCACCGCAACCAGAAGATTGAGATGGGCATCCGCCACAATCACTGCTGCTACCGCAACCCATAGTAAACACCTACTTTCTTTGAGGCTATACCTCACATCTATATTAAAAACTTTTTTATATGGTAAACACAATGTATCTACGCCTACATTGTATCACGTTATATCAAAAATTATCAATATATTACTCACCACAAAATTCTTTAGTTAACCCGCCGAGAATTTCCATCCCCTTTGTAATTTCCTCTACTGTTGGTACCGTATAGCTCAAACGAAATGCATGACCTGCTCCTGCTCCATCTGCTGCAAAGGCACCACATTTAATAATCCCAACATTGCGGTCCATACAAGTTTCAAAGAATACATCACAATCTACATCCTCAGGCATCGTCATCCATGCAAACATACCACCTGTAGGTTGTGTCAAATGAACTTTAGAACTCGCATACTTTTTAAAAGCGTTAAGTAAAGCTTCACATTTCATTTTATATACTTTTCGTACATTATCTAAATGAGCATCGTAATCAATGGTATCAAGAACCTTCGCTACCACCTTTTGAGTTACTAATGGCATTTGACCGGCCGTATTATTTTTTAATGCTTGGATAGCTTCAATAACTTTAGTTGGGCCAAATAAGAAGCCTACACGCAAGCCTGCAGATAATGTTTTAGAATAAGAACCTGCATACAGAACACGATTTTCTGTGTCGAAGGATTTGAACGTTGGAATATATTCTCCGGCGAAACGAATTTCACCATATGGATCATCTTCATAGATAAATAAATCATATTTAGATGCAATAGCATAAATCTCCTTACGGCGCTCTAAAGGCATAGTAATGCCTGTTGGATTCTGGAAGTTGGGAATTAGATAAATATATTTACCTTTACCAGATTGAGCCGCTTTTTCTAACTCACCCGGAATCATACCGTACTCGTCAGTTTTAATACCTATTGCTTTACCGCCCATGTTGCGCACAGAGTTAATAGCACTGGTGAAAGTAAATTCATCCATATACACTTCATCGCCTGGTTCTAAAACTGTAATTGGTACAAGACCTAATAATTGACCTGCACCATTGGAAATAATGAGACCTTGTCCTTCCGAATTCATCTTATGAGTTTGTACTAAACGTTCTAACGTAAGTTCTGCTAAATGTGCATCACCTTGCATTGGACCATATTGTAAAAGGCTCATAGGATTAGAATGCACAACTTCATCAAAAGCCCTTTCGATGACCTCTACCGGTATCGCTTCTGGCGCAGGATTACCAATACCAAAGCTAATAAAGCCTTCCACGCCTACACCACGTTCAAATACTTCACGAATAAAATTAGGACCTTTTAAGGTTACACGTTCAGGAAGAGAAAAGCTCATACTATCGCCTCTTTCATATATACTATGTAGAAAACACTTCTAAGTAGAAAATATTACTAACATCAAGAATTAAGAATATTACATTATTAAAACGTAAGCAGCCTATAGTTAATTAGTTATTTTGTAATGGCTTACCTAATTAGACTTTATATTACGCATTAGGATCATGCTCTTGTTCCGCATTTTTCTTATTAATATAGTTCTTATATACTTTCCAAAGAATGAAGTATACAACACCTGCAACAAGAACAATAATTCCTAATCGTCCCATATTTTCTTGGAAATTTACAATATCTGTACCAATAGCTACTTCTAAAGCCGTAGATGGAAATTTACCAATCAAGTTTGCCAATATATAATCTCTAGGTTTGATTTTACTAATGGCCCCTAAGGCGGTAATGACTCCAGATGGAAAATACGGTAAGGATCGTGCAAATAACATGACCACAAAACCATTTTTACCGGAAAAATCATCTACTTTCATCAATACCGTACTCTTAGCAATCAACTTGTCCGCTGTATCACGTAAGAAGTAACGCATAATATAAAAGCTAATGACTACACCAATTGTTTCAGCCAACCAAGAAATAATAATCCCTGGCCACATACCAAATACTAAACCATTAGCTGTAGATATGAAAATTGACGGTAAAAAGCCTACGGCGTTAACAAAAATATCGAGGACCATACTCACCAACATGGCCATAGGGCCAAAACTTTGAATATACTCCGCTACCTCTTCCATAGAGCCACTTGTTGCTAAGTGCCACATGGTCGGATAAAATGTAGGATCTACAATATTTATAATAATTAATAAAACAATAAAACCTATGCCTGCTATTAACTGTACCCAACCTTCACCAGAAGGTTTTAAATTTCTTTTACTCATATATACCTCGTATAAAAAAGACTAGCTTCATTATATCACGTATTCTATAGAACAGTTATAACTAGTTACATTTCTTTAATTTGAATAGCTTTTTTAATATATTTAAAATTGATAACCGATATAGCATTAGAGGTGTATACATATATCTATAAAATATGTATCATTACATTAGCATAAAAATTATCGAAAGATGTATAATACTATTATAACGAGAATATTCTTAATGAAAGAAGGTATATTATGGTATCAGCAGGTCAAACAGCTACGGCGACTGTAACAGTTACAGAATCTAATATTGCTAAAACAATGAAATCTGGTTCTTTAGATGTCTTTGCCACACCAGCCATGTGCGCTTTAATGGAAGAAGCGGCTCAAGCAGCAGTACAACCATACTTAGAAGAAGGTGAAGGCACTGTAGGTATTGCTTTATCCATCACCCATGAAGCCCCTACTCCACTTGGTGCAACAGTAACTGCTAAAGCTACAGTTAGTGCTGTAGAAGGACGTAAAATAACCTTTGATATTGAAGCATCTGACGGCGTTGGTATCATTGGTCGAGGAACTCATGAACGATTTGTTATTAATAACGAAAAATTTATGGCTAAAGTAGCAAGCCGAGCAAAATCTAACTAAATAAAACTAGAATATGTATCCATCAAAATCA
>CABQQJ010000153.1 GCA_902466275.1 uncultured Veillonella sp.
AAATTCTTTGTCAACAACCACATTATGCTATTTACTCATAATTTCATGTATACAAAGATGATTTTTTCGTGATGAATATCACAAAAAACTGCAGAGAAACTAGAGTTTAGCATGTATGTTTAATCAAATTAATTTTTTTGTAATTGCTCATTTTAATGAGAAACTAAAAATTATATCGTAATAATTTTTAGTTATTATTAAATACTTTTCAAAATATATCGGTATTTATAAATGTAGTAATTCGATAAACATCGGTATGCTTATAGGCTCATCAATTTTATTAATAACTCAGGTGATATTTTTAAATGCATAAACATGCAAAAGAACCTGCCCATTTACGGACAGGTTCTGACCTAATCTTTAAAATTTGAGAGTCCCCATTATATGTTTTACTTCTCAGGCTTAACCTTTTTAGGCGCAGTTTCAAGGACAATATTTTTACCTTCCCGTTTTACCTGAATAGAGAAAGCCCCTTCCCCTTCTTTAAAATACTCCATCTTGATATCAAGGAGCATTTTACCAATCATAGTCTCTACTTTTTCAGTTAAGAACTCACGGTAAAAAGCATCTTCTTTTTGCTTTGGACTTTGATGAACTACTGGTTTCTTAGCATCTCGCTCCATATTGAGCATAGTATCTTCGAAATTTTCTGTATCCTTAAAATTTTTCATCATATCCGCATCGGATAAACCTTTTTGAATTTTAAACTTTGCCATGTGTATCTCCTATCAATTCGAAAATAGCTTTCTTTACGCGTACTGGTTCAATACCAGACATACAATATTGATCAGACTTAGGACAACGTCGTTTACGACACCCTAAACAATCTAATTCATCATTTACGAGCACCTTAAAATTCCCCGTCAGAGGGCCCCATAATTTAGGGTCCGTAGGGCCAAAAAGTGCTACTACAGGCTTATTTAAAGCCAAGGCGATATGCAGAGCTCCCGTATCAGCAGTAACTACTACATCACAACTTTCAATTAAAGCCCCTAATTCTTGAAGTGTCGTTTTTCCTAACATATTCAGAACAATTTTATCAATGCCATCATCTGTTAAAGAGTCCATCAAGGGTTTGTATTGAGCAGCCTCTTTAGGACCACCTAAACAAACAAAATTCGCTCTATATTGAAGGGATTTAATGAGAGAATACCATTTTTCCTGAGGCCACTCTTTCGTTGCCCAAGAGGTACCTAATACCAGCCCAATGCGTAACGGAGTTTCTACCACGCCTCGATGTAAAGAAACGTCATTATCAATCGACTTCCATTGATTTTCTGCCCAACTATGTAAATTTGTTGGCACCTGAAAATCCATGTGGTATAGCGTATTAGCATTAGATTCATTTAGTGAACAACTGCTCTCAATACCGTATTTATCAATGTTAAGCGATGTATCTAAATTTGCATGTTCAGTAATAGCCTTTGTTAACAACTGAGCTACCTCTACATAGCGTTTAATCACGTGTTCTGTACTAGGCTTCGTTTTATAGTTAGTAAACAGCCAATTCAACTCTTTTGTGCCACCAAGGCCAAGTCTAATGGGCGCTCCTGAAGCTAATAGTACTAGCCCTGTTATGAGTCGCCCTTGCACATCAACGGCTACATCAAATTTATAAGGCTCTAATTTGGCCTTAAGATCCCACCACATGCGCCACATTGTAGGAATATGTAGTTTTTTAGAATGTGCCTCATATTCATCCCGTTCCCAGGGAATTATTTTATCTACATAGGGATTGCCCTGTAAAAGATCTACCATACTAGGCGTTACAATCCAATGCAACTTAGCATCAGGATACTGTTCCTTAATCCACCGCGCAGCAGGTGTAGCATGCAAAACATCACCTATGTAACTAAGGCGTACAAATAATATATTCATAGATATCCTTAGGGTACATACTATTATAGGAATAAAGCCTTTATAATGAAAGAACATTATAAAGGCTTTTTCTTAAGATTTCTTTTTACTACCACTACTATTGGATGATTTAGAAGATGTAGTATCTTCTGTTATCTTAGTAGTTTCTTCACTACCATTCTTGATGATGTCTTTTACGTCAGACAATTTTAATTCATTAAAAGTAGTAGGATGATTGTATTTGTAAACTGGTTTGAAACCTACACCTAATTTGCCGGTGTAAACAGTCAATGCATTATTGTCCTCATCAACACGAGCAATGTAGATGGTTTTGTCCATATCAACACCGATAAAGCGGAAACGCCCTTCAGGGTTGATAACACGCCATCCCCCTTCAATGCCGTTGAACATGAATACATCCCCAGTTCTCACATTATCGTAGAAGAAGTTATCTTCATCGTAGAATACACCGATATGACCGATATCAGTAGCTTGCATGTAAACGCGACGTGTATCATAGTTAGCATCGGTCCGATAAATGCGATATGTATGCTCTTGAACTTTTACCTTCATATACACCACATTTGTCGCTTCAGAGTACGCAGCATCTACAATTTTACTGCCCCGAGGCAAGTCTTCAAGTTTCGTATCAACTTCGTGTTCTGGATCATCCGCATTAAGACGAGCCATGACAACATCTCTGGAGTCATATAAACCCATGACAGCATAGTTACGGTCTGGCATCCAGTTGAAGTAACTAATCGAACGCCCCTTCAAGTCTATCGTTGTAGGCTTACTTTCATTAGCCTTGTAAATTTTCAAAGAGTTTTCTGTAACAACGGCCATAAATTGACGGTCATAGGACACATATTTAGTGCCTTCCTTCACATCAGGGAAGTTTTTAGTATCATCTTTTGATGCGCCTGCTACGTTAAACTCTGTAGTCGGTGCAAACATATATTGATCAAGGTATAGGTATACCCCACCTTGCAGAAGAATACCTACCGCAAAGGCGCTCAGTACACGCGTAAAAGGTTTCATCTGTCCTCCTATTTCACGATAAACGCCGTTGGGATCATGCGTTCCCCTAACAAATCGGCTGGTTTGTTCACTACTTTACCATTGAGATATAGTGTGGAACTAGAACCACCATCTAAATTCGCTGCAATGTAGCAACCTTTTTCAAATAGAATATCTTGTACGTCACGCAAGGTAGCCCCAATAGAATATCCTGGTTGGCGACCATCGATTACAAGGAATAGAACTGTGCCATCTTTCTTTTGACCGATAGCAGTACGAGGACCTACGCCCCAGCCTCCATCACCTTCGGTAATCATCTTCTTACCATCGACGATAAGAGGCGGACCAAAGGTAATACCTTCCATGGCCTTCATATCACTAAGCTGAGTTTTATCATAGTTACCAGCGATAAGATTACCAGATTTAGAGAAACCTACAAAGTCTACATCTTCATCAGGGCCTACATCCTTACCGATAACATATTCTCCATCATGCAAGATAAAGCCATATGGCAAACGACCTGTACCAGTACCATTAGGATCATGGAAACCACCGCCGTTGATAGCAGCTACCGCATTATTCATTTTAGCAATATTACTTGTAGTATCCCCTTTTTCTTGAATGTTTGCAGCTGTCGCAACTTGGATGCGACGAGGATCTGGAATTTCAAGCACGTACCCTACATAACGGGAAGACTCAATTTTTTCCAATTTTAGGTCTTTATCTTCGCGAGCATTAAATTTAAACAAATCTTGACTCTTTACAACGCCTACTGTCCCCAAAATAGATTGCAATTCATCGTTGCTAAATAGCCATGTAATGTATTGAGGATGACGAGATTGTAAGATAGCACCAATAACGGCGCGCTTTACATTATTAAATGGTCCAAAGAGCACC
>CABQQJ010000154.1 GCA_902466275.1 uncultured Veillonella sp.
CAAGATGGTATGGGGCCAAATAATGGTCAACATATGTACCAAAATTGTCAAAACCCAATGATGCCGCAAGGTCAACCTGGCCAAATGCCTCAAGGGGGACAACCAAATGGTAATGCGCCTCAACCACCTGTGGAACAAGGTGCACCACAGACTACTCAAAATCAATAGTATTTTATTGACTTTTTTCTCTCACAACACTTTTAGAGTGCGTGGTCATGAAAGTGCATTCATGGCCACCGTAGAGCCATACACTCTATGTGATACATTCGTATCAGAATCTCTCTCTTACACACAATAACTACACACAAACAAAAAGAGCTCCTCAGCAAAGGAGCTCTTTTTGTGTGTATTTTATTTAATATGTTTAGAACCGCGTTCTGTCATAGCTATGCCGTCTTTGCAAAGAGGGCATTCTTCAGGTTTATAAGTTGGAACTTCAAGATTAAGTAATGCTTGTACCTTTTCGTGAGGTACACCGAATTCTGCTTTACCCCCAGAACGGTTAACAAGAAGGCCTACACCTACGATTTCACCACCAGATTGGTTTACAACATTTACTACTTCTTGTACAGAACCACCAGTAGTTACGATGTCTTCAACGATAAGTACGCGTGTACCTGGTTCGATTTTGAATCCACGACGCAATGTCATAACGCCTTTTTCGCGTTCTGTAAAGATTGCACGTGTACCAAGTGCTTTACCAACTTCGTGAGCTAGTAAGATGCCACCAGTCATAGGGCCAATAACAAGCTCAACGTTTTGATCACGGAAGCGTTCAGCTAATTCTTTACAAAGTGCTTCTGTATATTTTGGATGTTGCAATACATTGAATTTTTCAACGTACATTGGGCTGTGGAGTCCAGATGTCAAAAGGAAGTGACCTTCTAAAATAGCTTGAGTGTCGATCAGTAATTGTTTTACTTCTTGTTCTGTCATCATTTGGATACCTTCTCCATTTCTTCAATAATTAAACGAACTGCTTCACGAGGATTTTCAGCTTGTGTAATAGGGCGGCCGATAACGAGGCGAGATGCGCCATCTTGTAATGCGCTAGCAGGTGTAGCAATACGTTTTTGGTCGTCTGTTGTTGCAAAGGAAGGGCGAATACCAGGGGTAACGATGAGGAAGTCATCGCCACATGCTTCACGAATCATTTTAGCTTCTAATGCGGAACATACAACACCATCCATACCACAGTCTTTAGCGAGTTTTGCAAGGCGAATGACTTGGTCGGAAATTGGTAGCTGACCACCAATAGCAGTCCAAGATTCATCGTCAAAGCTAGTTAATGCGGTGATGGCTAATAATTTTGGGCGTTCTACGCCTAGTTCTTTGCCACTCTCACGAGCCGCCTCAACAGCAGCTTTCATCATGACAGGACCACCTTGACCATGTAAAGTAATTAAACTAGCGCCGAGACGTGTTAAGGAAGCTACGCCATGGGCTACGGTATTTGGAATGTCGTGCAATTTCAAATCAAGAAATACTTGTTTGTTTTGCTCCTGTAAAAAACGAATTGTTTTTGCTCCTTCGGCGTAGAATAGCTCCATTCCGACCTTGTAAAAGCTAACCGAATCACCGAGGGATAATACGATTTCTTTCACTGCATCCATCGTGGATACGTCAAGGGCAACGATTAATCTGTCATCTGCCATGTTGCAACCTCCATACTACATACATATCTAAATAATTTTCACATACTGAGGGCCTATCTGTCAATTAGAATTGGTGTGAATGAGGTGATTATTGGTCACCTTTGAACAGTAGATTATAGTCTATTTCATGCTATAATAAGGAGAGTAAATGAATATAATTCTTATATATAGATTTTGAAAGGAGTCCTATGTTAGATTTTGTTGCATTAGACTTTGAAACAGCAAATAAATTTAAAAATAGTGCGTGCTCCTTGGCGGTTATTACCGTAAAGGACGGACAAATTACCAAAAAGGCATATAGCCTCATCAAGCCTCCGTTTATGAGTTTTGATGATGAATGTATTGAAATTCATGGTATCCAACCGAAGGATGTTCTTCATGAAAAGACCTTTGATCAGTTGTGGAATGCCATTTATGAAAATCATTTAAAAGGAAATATTATGGTGGCTCATAATGCGAAATTCGATATGAACGTATTGCGTGCTACCTTAGATTATTATAAAATCCCTTGGCCAGAAATAGATTATGCATGCACTGTTAAGCTTTCACGCGCTGTATGGCCTGATTTAGTTAATCATAAGTTGAATACAATGGCCGCATATATTGGAGTTGAGTTTAAACATCACTATGCACTGGATGATGCAGAGACTTGTGCAAAGGTTGTATTAGAAGCTGCTAAGTTGAAAGGCGTTAATAGTTTACCAGATTTATTAAAGGCTACAGGTGTACCATTAGAACCATTTATTGATGATAAAAATCGCTCTGCTCAAGATGCATTACATAAAGAGCCAGAACCAGAGCAAATGTCGTTCTTTTAGTAAGGAGAGGTACTATGTTGGGTAAAGAATTATTAGCTTATGTAGATCATACATTATTGCGTCCTACAGCTACATGGGATGATATTAAAGAAATTTGTGATGCTGGTGTAGCATATAAAACGGCATCCGTTTGTATTCCACCAGATTTTGTGGCATCCGCTCATGAAGCGTATCCGAAACTTAACATATGTACCGTTATCGGCTTCCCTTTAGGATATGAAACGACAGAGGTTAAGGTAGCTGAAACGAAACAAGCCATCGAAGAAGGGGCCTCTGAAATCGACATGGTAATAAATCTTGGGGATGTAAAGCAAGGCGATTTTGAGGCTGTAACGAATGAAATCGGGGCCCTTAAAGAGGCTTGTGGCGATAAAATCTTAAAGGTTATTATCGAAACTTGTTATCTTACAGATTCTGAAAAGGTGGCGCTTTGCAAATGTATTACAAATGGTGGCGCAGACTATATTAAAACATCTACTGGATTTGGTAGCGGCGGTGCAAGCCTTGAAGATATTAGACTCTTTAAAAAGCATATTGGTTCTAATGTACAGATTAAGGCCGCAGGTGGTATTCGCTCTATTACGGATATGAAAGCCTATATTGCAGAAGGTTGTAGCCGTATTGGCGCTAGTGCAGCCGTAGAACTATTAAAAGATCATTTAGACGAAGAAGTATAATAGAAAACCACCTAGGCAATGCTTAGGTGGTTTCTTAGAATGGCGGTGTAACTATGCGCATGTATGATATTATTCTAAAAAAACGGTCTAATTTACCCTTAACAGATGAGGAACTTCGTTTTGTCATCTCAGGCTATGTAAATGGGGACATCCCTGATTATCAAGTGAGTGCACTATTGATGACCATTGTGTTTAATGGGATGAGTGCTCGAGAGCTTGGAACATTGACTTTAGCTATGGCTCAATCTGGACATATGGTAGACCTATCTAGTATTGATGGCATAACTGTAGATAAACATAGCACAGGTGGCGTAGGGGATAAGACGACGCTCATCATTGGTCCCCTTGTAGCCGCTTGTGGCGGTAAGGTGGCCAAAATGTCTGGTCGTGGGTTAGGGCATACGGGCGGTACTATCGACAAGATGGAGTCCATTCCCAACTTAAAAGTATCTTTAGAACAAGATGATTTTATCGATCAAGTTAATAAAATCGGTCTTGCCGTTATTGGTCAGTCGGAAGGGCTTGCACCTGCTGATAAAAAGCTATATGCTTTGC
>CABQQJ010000155.1 GCA_902466275.1 uncultured Veillonella sp.
AAAGTTCTGTATCGTTACATCAAGGTTTACAGGTGCGTAGCGGTTTGAAACATAGAAGATTTCTACCCCTTGTTTATGTACTTCATTTAGGAATTCAACGGCGCCAGGCATGGCTTGCGATTTTCCTTGATGTACGGCTTGACGCCACCAAGGAGCATCAAAACGGCCATTACCATTTACAATGCTTTCACCCATCAACTTGGTATTATCCACTACGGTTTCGTCCGCATCAAGAACGATAGCTAAAGGTTTTCTTTGATGAGATGGATCAGTAACGGCCATCTTAACGGCATTCATTGCCACATTATACCCTTGATACGCCAACGCTCTGTACTCTGCAGAGGTGCGCATCCATAGCAAGCCCATCGTTTCAGTTTCGGCTTGGTACTGTTGCTTTTGCTTGAGGGCTTCCTGTGCCGCTACATCATTAGCTACTACATTATTAGTTACTGTATTATTTGTTGTAGCACTAACTCCATCATTCTTAACTGCTGTAACAGTAACAGGTTGAGCTGGTTGAGCCTGCGTTACAACAGCAGCAGAAACAGGGCTATTTACTTTCACCGTCTCTGGAGAATTCGCCTGTACTACAGAACCCACACAAAGGCTTCCTCCAATGCAAGCCACCGCCACATACCATGCCAAACTACTAGATTTCATAATTGCCTCCTATTCACATATAACATTACGTGCAACTTTAATACATCATATAACTCTACATAATTATACTAAAATTCTTTTGAAATTTGTATATTTTCAACACAGCAAAAGGGCCCTTACTACACATCTTTGATGATTCTTAACTTAGATGTGATTAGCAAAGGCCCTTTAAAGGTTTTTATTTGTTTATAAGATAATTGGTATCAGTGTATAAAACTTTTGTGTGAATTTAGATTTTTTATAGATTTGTTTTTTATATAAGTGTAAGAGAGTTATTAGTTAAGAAAGTTCTTTTCAATCGTTAGTATTGTTTAGATTAACTGTCTTTTCTGTTGTTTAAATAGGATGTATTCCCTTATTTTACATCACTAAAATCAATGTCCATACCCAAGGCTTTGGCAACGCCTTCACCATAAGCTGGATCACATTGGTAGCAATGTTTTGCATGACGTTCTTTGATGAAATCAGGTACACCATTCATAGCCGCTGCCGTATTGTCAAACAAGGCTTGTTGTTGTTCAGGGCTCATGAGGCGGAACAATTTACCTGGTTGTGTAAAGAAGTCAGAGTCGTCTTCATAGAAGTCGTATTGGTAGGCTGGGCCAGATACGTCGAGAGGAGGATTTTTGAATTCCGGTTGTTCAGCCCATTCACCAAAGCTATTTGGTGCGTAGCCAATTGTAGACCCATGGTTTCCATCTATACGTCCTTGACCATCGCGATGATAGATATTTACAGGACATTTAGCGGCATTAACAGGGATTTGATAATAATTTGCTCCTAGACGATAACGTTGCGCATCCGCATAGGAGAACAAACGACCTTGAAGCATTCTATCAGGGGAGAAAGATACACCTGGAATGATAGTTGTTGGTGCAAATGCAGCTTGTTCTACATCTTGGAAATAGTTTTCCGGATTGCGGTTAAGTTCCATCACACCAACTTCAATCAATGGGAATTCGTCATGATACCATACTTTTGTTAAATCGAATGGATTGTATGGCATATTGTTAGCTTGTTCTTCCGTCATCACTTGGATGCATAATTTCCATTTAGGGAAATCGCCTCTTTCAATAGCCTCAAAGAGGTCACGTTGGTGACTTTCACGGTCACTAGCCACCACATTAGCCGCCTCAGCATCGGAAAGATTTTCAATCGGCTGTTGGCAAATCCAATGGAATTTAACCCATACGCGCTCATCGTTTTCGTTGATAAGACTGTATGTATGACTGCCAAAACCATGCATTGTGCGGTAGGATTTAGGAATACCACGGTCACTCATAACGATTGTTACTTGGTGGATTGCCTCTGGCAAGCTAGTCCAGAAATCCCAGTTTGCTGTCGCATCGCGAAGATTTGTTTTCGGATTACGTTTTACAGCACGGTTCAAATCAGGGAATTGCAATGGATCGCGGATAAAGAATACCGGTGTGTTGTTACCTACGAGGTCCCAGTTACCTTCTTCCGTATAGAATTTTACAGCAAAACCACGAATATCGCGCTCTGCATCAGCGGCACCACGCTCACCGGCAACGGTGGAGAAACGCACGAATAACGGCGTTTGCTTGCCTACTTCAGAGAAAATTTTTGCTTTCGTATATTTTGTAATGTCATTGGTTACTGTGAAAGTACCAAATGCACCGGATCCTTTAGCATGCATGCGGCGTTCAGGAATCACTTCGCGCTCAAAATGAGCTAATTTCTCCATGAGCCAAACATCTTGCATCAATACAGGACCACGTTTACCTGCTGTAGCAGAGTTGCGATTATCTGGTACGGGAGCACCAAAGGCTGTTGTTAGTTTCTTTTCATTATTCATGTTACAAACTCCTACTTAGAGATCAAAATGAAAGTAATTTACTTTACATAATTTTTAAATCATACATCTTAATTACGATAAAAATTATTAATGGATAATTATTATCCATTAATATGTAATTAGAATATCACAAATTTTTTAACATAACAACCCTAAACTTTTACAAATCTTGTATACACGATATCATTTATAATTCTAAAGTGAGAATTTCAATGCTATATATTTAAAACCTATAAAGATATACCTACAAAAATACGCAAAACAAAAAACACCTTGTTTCTACTAACCTGTAGATCACAAGGTGTTTTCATTCAATTTATGCTGGACGACTCCAGTCGACTTGCACGTCGATAGCTTCCCACATGCGTGTCAAAGCTAATTTAAAATTATCCAAAGATTCTAATGGTTTTACGTTCAACCGTTCATACGTATCAAGACCTGTAGCATGCTCAATAGCATGTTCATCGTTCAAGTAAGCGAGAACCTTATCTGCCCATTCTTGTTCAGGTAACTCTACGGATACTGTTTTTGCTTCTGTATCATAGGATAAGAAGCCGTTGCTGTTGATGCCATAATGGATGGCTACACGAAATAAACTCATATCTATACCTCTCTTGCGGTAATTTTTAAACACTATATCCATATTGTAACATGAATAAATATATTAGCGAAAGTATTCAATATAAACTTTATAAGTCTATTGAATCGAGTTATATATCCTCGTTAATGTCGCCTACATCACCATTTTTATCTAGGCCAAAGCCCTTATCCATTTTAGTAAATTCCACATCCTCATTAGTAGACTGTGCATCTACTGCGGACTTTAGTTCCGATCGTTTTCTACGCGTTCCATTGTCTCCGTGAAAGCGCTGCCATAGAGCCCCACTCATAACGGCCGTTTCACCAAATTTAGACTCTAATGAATCTAATACGCCAGCCAGTTTATTTTCAGTCTCATTTTTAGGTGATTCAAAAAGACTATCTTGCATAGGTACCTCTTCATCGAGACCGCTAATGGTAAGGCCTAATAATCGTATAGGACCTGGAGGATCCATAAAGCAAGCTTCACTAGCCCCACTATAGTTAGGACTACTATATTTTGAATTAGTAGGTTTTACATTAGTAGATTTTAAATTTGTAGATTTAACCTTCGTAGTGGCTCCTAATACTTCAACGTCTTTCTTTGTGCCTTTCGGTTTTGTACTGGTTTTATCTTGCATGAGTC
>CABQQJ010000156.1 GCA_902466275.1 uncultured Veillonella sp.
TGAATGGGTAATGCGTCTATATCAGCACGCAATGCAATTACTGGACCTGTATGAGCTCCTTCGATTTTGCCGATTACCGCATAATCAGAAACATCATTTACAAAAGGGATACCTAGTTTGGTGAGAACCTTTTGAATAAATAAAGATGTATGTTTCTCTTCACCAGATAACTCTGGATGGCTATGAATATGTCGACGCCATTCCACAACTTGTTCTATATATTGTGAGGCGTATTGTTTGATTAAGTCTTGTAATGTATTCATTACCCTATCTCCTTTATACACACCATATATTATTTATACATATTTTGTGTATTTTTATAACCTATGTACGTATTATAATACCATCGATTACAATATACAAGTATTTATACATAATCTATGTATTTTTATTTTGTATATTGTAAATTAATTTTACTCATAGGGCTGTAAACTTAATTTTAATATAGTATATTCTTAGGAGATTCTTTACAAAAACAATTAATATATTGCCAATATTATTTCAGTATAAAAATAAAAGACACCTTTCAAAGAAGGTGTCTTTTCCCATATTGTTTTATTTATTCTTATAAGCTTATTTTTAATCTTATTTTTCAATGACTGATTCGTCAAGCTGAGTACCATCAGGTAAAAATGATTTTACAATCAGCTTATTTGGTGTTACGGTCATAGACATATAATTATTCGTTTCAGGCTGAGGTGCTACATATACATCTAAGGGATGTTGCTTCCACTTAGGACGTCGTGCATCACCAGCTATACCTGTAAGGATATATAGTGGACCAGATGGGTCTCGATCAAAGTTTCGTACATGGCCACGGTTGCGGTATGTATGTAAATGAGCAGATAAAACTAAGTCTACATTAAACTCATCGAAGATAGGCATAAATAATACGCCCTCATCATCGAAACCTACATCGCGACTTGCACCTGGTCGGTCAAAGGCATATCGGAATGGATCACGATGCATGAGGACTACAGTCCACTTTTTAATATTAGCTGCTAAATCTTGACGTAGCCACTGAACCTCTACATCGTACAAATCAGGATGATGAGTATCATGATTATCCTCATGATTACTTTCATACAACATCGTATCTAATACAACGTAATGTACATCGCCAAAATCATAGGAATAATAACGACGATTAAAGGTTTCATTCCCATTAGGTGGTACTGCAAAGTAATTCAAATACGCATAAGGCTCGCGCATTTTCCAATCTAATGTATACATCTCGTGATTGCCTAAGGTCGTTGCTAACGGCACATTAGCACTCAATGGTCTGATGGAATTTAACCAAGTGCGCCATTGATAGGCATGCTCTCCATTATCTACGAGGTCACCCATACTAATATACAGAGCGGTCCTTGGATTGCGATGTGCTGAGTCCTTTACAATCTCTTCCCACTGAGAATAATCCCCCGACTGAGAGTCTGGATAGATAAGAACATCATAGACACTAGCGCCAGCCGTTTCCAATGAGTACCAATCACTGCGACGATCATTACTATAACCCACGCGATATTCATATTTAGTATTAGGTGTTAGACCTGTCAATGTGGCCTCATGAATATAGGTAGTACTACCATCATCGGTAAAAGCTTTATCTGTAGCGCCTATCGTTTGGGACTTTTCAGCGCCCTCTAGACGATACTCTATTACCGCATCAGCTTCGCTATTGTCTGATTGCCACATTATGGTTCGGCTTGTACTATTATCTTGAGCTACGATTTGTCGAATATAACGGCTTTCAGAATCAAGGAGCGGTTTTATCTCTTGACCACTCACAACAGCTGCAGTTCGAGCAATTCGACTGTATATAGTATCCCTATATACATAGCTACCTACAGTAGCACCAACTACGGTAATAATAGCTAGTAAGGATATAATTAATCTTTTTTTGTTCATATAATTCCTTTATTAACTAAACTGTTTGACTAATATTTAATATGAACACATTATAAAACTTAAACTTAACTTTAAGTCAAATAAGATTTTGCTATACTTCTTCAACATCTACGTTTCTATATCTAGCGGAAACAAAACCCAACATATTTAATTGCGGTATATTCCATTCATTAGGTAAATAGATATCACAGGTAAGCTCATCACCTATAGAGTTGTTAGCTATAAATTGATAGCGCCCTAATTCTTCATTACTGCATACTCTTTCAACCTGATTTAAAGTAGTGTCACCCCAAAATCGACTAAATTCATTCCAAATAGTTTCTGCATCAGCTTGAGATAACTCAACCTGTAGTCTATATGTTATGCCAACTTTGCATCGTTTTTTTAAGCCCTTTTCGTCAGCACTACAAACCTTAGTAGAACCTTTATCAAAAGACCATTCTAGACCATCTAACGATTGAACTTGAGTGGAAATGAGATTTTTAAAATTTGAAAAGTCCCCAAGAAAATGTTTACACGCTACCTCAAATGTATCTAGTCTATCTATATTGCTCAATTCACAATACCTCTATCAAAAGATTTATCTATTATTTTTCGTAATATTGTTTCATTTGTGTATAGCCATTAACAATGACTTCGATTTCACCCGTTCTAGGATGGAAGATAAGACCGTGAATAGGCACATCTTTAGGAATCAAAGGATTCATACGCAATTCGTCTACTGTATCCTCTACATTTTCAGCAGGATGTGTAAAGCCATCTGCCCAGCGTTCCATTTCTTTACGGACCATATGAATCGCTTCTGGTGCAATACCACGAGCCAACATTTTTTCTGTTAGATCTTTTGCTGTAGTTTTTGCCATACCACATTCGTGATGACCAATGATAAAGATTTCGTTAACGCCTAGCTCATAAATACAAACAAGTAAACTACGTACAACGCCATCAAAGGGACCTGTAATACAATTACCTGCAGTCTTTACGATTTTCGCTTCACCGCGCCCAATATCCATGGAATCTTCTAAGAAGTTAACAAGGCGTGTATCCATGCAAGTTACTATGGCCATTTCACGGCTTGGCATCTTACTGCATTTTGTATCCGTTTCTACATAACCAGTATTCTGGTCCTCCACATACTCACGATTGTGTGCCAAAATATCTTCTAATAAACTCATATTTCCTCCTGATACCTATTTTCTACGTTGCCAAAAGAGAGTACATACTTGCTCGCTCCAGCTAGCTTAACGGTCTTCGGCCTAGGGCCTTGACCTACTAAAGTCGCTGTGCTAGTATGTACTCTCTTTTTACATCTACTAAAATTATCTATCCGGAGTCGCCAATGCCTCGATTGCGACACTGCCACCACGAACAACTTCGATGCGATTAACGAACATATCCTTAAACAAGGCAATCATATCATTGTTCTTGGATACTGTTTTCACGCATTGTACAAGTACAGCTTTTCGATTGTAGTCAATGACCTTAAGGTCAAAGGTTTCTGCAATGCGGAATATTTCTTGTTTGTCCGATTCTTTACAGCTATTAATCTTGATGAATAGTAATTCTTTTTTTGTAATAGGCATGTCTGTAAAGTCGATGACCTTAATAACCTCAACACTGCGGTTAAGTTGCTTGATAATTTGTTCGTATGTCAAATCATCGCAAGTGAGTTCAATGGTCATACGTGACATGGTAGGGTCTTCTGTTTCCCCTACAGTTAAGGTATCAAGGTTATAGTTTTTACCTGCGAAGAGGCCTGAAATTTTAGCCAATACGCCGATT